>JAKMGV010000185.1 GCA_022424725.1 Paracoccaceae bacterium | reverse complement strand
CGGCCTTGGTTGAAGCGGGCTATTCGCGGAACGAATTCCTATTGGCAACAGACACAGCCGTGGTTGTTCCAGTAAACAAAACAGTTGTTATGACCGTGACCGGAGCGGACGTTATCCATTCATGGACTATCCCAGCGTTCGGCGTAAAGCAGGACGGCGTTCCAGGACGTTTGGCGCAGCTTTGGTTCAAAGCTGAAAAAGAAGGTGTATACTTCGGTCAGTGTTCTGAACTATGCGGCAAGGACCACGCATACATGCCAATCACAGTCAAAGTCGTAAGCGAAGAAGCCTACGAAGACTGGCTGAAGGGTGCAAAAGAAGAGTATGCAAGCGCACCTGCTTCATACGCAGTTGCCTCTAAGTAAGATCGTATTCCCCAAGCGCCTGTTGGTGGTTGGGGATCAGTTTATGTAACGGATAAAGCGACCGAAATGAGCGACGCAAGCCTACATAATGTGACCCATGAAAACGAAGCGCAGTTTGGCGATTATTTCGCCCTGTTGAAACCGCGTGTTATGACGTTGGTGGTGTTCACGGCCTTTGTTGGGTTGTTGGCGGCCCCCGTTTCGGTCCATCCGTTTGTCGGATTTACCGCGATTTTGTTCATCGCGCTGGGCGGTGGTGCCTCGGGAGCGTTGAACATGTGGTATGATGCCGACATTGACGCAGTAATGCGTCGCACCAAGAATCGCCCAATCCCTGCAGGAAAAGTCACCGCGGATGAGGCCAAGGCATTTGGTATCGCGCTTTCTGGCATCTCGGTTGTGATGCTGGGGCTTGCCACCAATTGGTATGCGGCAGGGTTGTTGGCGTTTACGATTTTCTTCTACGTTGTGATCTACACAATGTGGCTAAAGCGTTGGACCCCGCAAAACATCGTCATCGGTGGTGCGGCGGGCGCATTCCCTCCGATGATCGGATGGTTGGCGGCGACGGGCAGCATGTCAATCGAAGCAGTGTTGATGTTTACATTGATCTTTATGTGGACGCCCCCGCATTTCTGGGCCTTGGCCTTGTTTATGCGCAACGACTACGACGATGCAGAAGTGCCGATGTTAACAGTGACACACGGACGTCGTGCCACACGTAATCACATTTTGGGTTACACAGTGTTATTGGCCGTCTTGGCGATTGCCACAGGGTTCACATCAATTGGGGGTGTCTTTTATCTAACCGTGGCGATTGTGTTGAATGCGCAGTTCCTGTGGGGTGCGATCAAAATCTGGCGCCGTGATGAAGACGCATCAGAGGCTGATAATTTTGCGGTCGAACGCAAATTTTTTAAACTTTCACTATTGTATCTATTCGCGCATTTCGGTGCGATCCTGCTTGAGGCTGGATTAACCCGCTATGGAATTGAGGTGCTGTAATGAACTTCCCAAAAGAACACGAACTACATCAACGCCGTAAGGGCCGTAATCTTGGCCTGGGCCTTGTATTGGTTGCATTTGTTGCGATTGTTTTCGGCCTAACAGTTGTCAAGGTATCTGGTGATATTTCAGGCGCCGTCGCGGGCGAGGTCGGACGATGAGCTCGATTGATCCCAAGAAAAAAACAGCCATGCAGGCCCTGACATTGGTAGTTGTGATGGGCGCGCTGGCGTGGGCGTCTGTGCCATTTTATGACTGGTTCTGCCGCGTAACCGGATTTGGTGGTGTCACGAATACGGCCGAGGCGGGATCTGATGTAATTTTGGATCGCACTATTAAGGTGCGTTTTGACGCATCGCTTGAGCGCGATATGCCATGGGAGTTCAAACCCATGCAGCGTCAAATGGAAGTAAAAATTGGTGAAACAGGCTTGGCGTTTTATGAGGCCTATAACCCGTACGACCGCCCAATCGCTGGATCAGCGTCCTATAATGTAACCCCCTACGAGGCGGGTGCATTTTTCACGAAAATTGACTGTTTCTGCTTCGAAGAGCAGGTTTTGCAACCCGGCGAACGTGTGCAAATGCCTGTCACTTTCTTTGTGGACCCGGAATTGGTAGACGACCGTGATGCGAAATATACAAAAGTCATCACATTGTCGTACACCTTTTATGAAATCGATCTGCCCGAGGAGACAGCGCTTGTTTCACCGGATACAGATGAACTAACGAAACTTAACTAAACCTTCCGACGAGGGATCAAAATGGCGCATGTAAAAAATCACGACTATCACATTCTAAACCCATCGCTCTGGCCACTGCTGGGCGCTGTTGCTGCATTTGTAATGCTTTTTGGCGCAACAATTGCGATGAAAGGCGAAACAACGATCTTGGGCGGAATGATTACCCTTTCTGGTCCTTGGATGGGGCTTATCGGCTTTGTTGGTGTTCTATATGTCATGTTCGGTTGGTGGGCTGACACAGTGACTGAAAACAAAGTGGGCGACCATACACCAGTTGTTTTGATCGGCCTGCGCTATGGTTTCATCCTGTTCATCATGTCAGAGGTGATGTTCTTCTCTGCATGGTTCTGGTCATTCTTTAAGCACGCGATGTACCCAATGGGCGAAATGAGCCCTATGGTGGACGGTGTTTGGCCACCTGTAGGCATCGAAACATTTGATCCATGGCACCTCCCATTGATCAACACATTGATCCTATTGTGTTCAGGTGCCGCGGCAACATGGGCGCACCACGCGATTGCGCACGAAGGCAACCGCAAGGACATGATCAATGGTTTGGCAATTGCTGTTGCACTTGGCCTGATCTTCACAGTGTTCCAGGCGTATGAATACCAGCACGCGGCCTTTGGTTTCTCTGGAAACATCTATGGCGCGAACTTCTTTATGGCGACTGGTTTCCACGGTTTCCACGTGATCGTTGGTACGATCTTCTTGTTCATCTGTATGCTACGTGCGATGCGCGGTCACTTTAGCCCAGAACAACACTTGGGCTTTGAAGCGGCGGCATGGTACTGGCACTTTGTTGACGTTGTATGGTTGTTCCTATTCGCAGCTGTCTATGTCTGGGGCGGCTAAGCGACCAACATGTTACGCATGTAAATTATGAATGAAAGCGCGCGAAGTCTGACTTCGCGCGTTTCCTACTTGGGGGACAGTGGTGCGGCGCACAATTTTTATTCTGATTATCGGTCTGGCGGGGATTGCAGTTTTGCTATCGCTGGGAACATGGCAGGTCCAACGCCTTGCTTGGAAAGAGGGTATTCTGGCGGAAATTGATGCGAAGATTGCGGGTACTCCAATCACACTTCCCCTTTCGCCACGTGAAGAGGCGCACAAATATCAACCTGTCGAAATTTCAGGACGTTTCCTTGAAGCCCGTATCCGTGTGCTGGTAAGCCAGAAATTGATCGGCGCAGGGTATCGTATCATTCAACCGTTTCAGACAGATGATGGTGTCATTCTAGTTGACCGTGGGTTTGTTAAAATTAACCAAACCGAAGATTTGCGAAATGATGCGGCAACGGTTCTGGGCAATTTGCATTGGCCGGATGAGGTGGATGAATATACCCCCGAACCTGACCTAACGCGGGACATATGGTTTGCGCGCGACGTCCCAACGCTGGCAAAGGCATTGAACGCTGATCCTGTCCTGGTGATCGCACGCGAAATTACCCCCAACAGTGAAAAAGTTTCACCGATCCCTATTTCCAGCAGTGGTATTCCCAACGATCATCTGCAATATGCAATTACATGGTTTTCGCTTGCCGCTGTTTGGGCAGGGATGAGCGGCCTTTTCCTTTTTGGGACACGCAGAAGAAAGAGTTAAGAGACATGAAATATATCTCAACCCGCGGCAATGCACCGATCCTTAGCTTCGAAGAAGCGATGCTCACGGGCTTGGCACGTGATGGGGGGCTTTATGTTCCAGAGAGTGTGCCAACTCTTTCTCATGCCGATATCGCTGCGATGGCGGGCAAATCCTATGAAGAGATCGCATTTCAGGTCATGCGCCCCTTTGTCGGGGATACCTTCACAGATGCGGAATTCACGGACATTATTTCGAAGGCCTACGCAAACTTTGGCCATTCGGCGCGTGCGCCCATGGTGCAGTTGGACAGTAACCATTTCTTGCTAGA
>JAKMGV010000184.1 GCA_022424725.1 Paracoccaceae bacterium | reverse complement strand
GTCGCAGATCAATCCAACAACAGCGCGATCGACATCGCTGCGCACAAGGGCGCGCAGAAATCCGACTGTATCCGATGACGCCCCAGCACCGGGGTTATCCTGAACATCGGCGCACAGCAGGGGTGTCTCGGGATCGGCTGTCCAAAGTGCAATCGCGTCGTCAGGTGTAAAAAGCGTGGTGTCGAAGGTGCGCTTGTTTTGTTCAAAAATTTGGCTGACCTTTCGGGCCGTTTCACTCGCCGTTTGCGTGCTTGTTGCAGAGACGATGACACTCGGACCCGTGTGCACGGTATCTGAGGCCGTAAAGCCCAATGCGATTTCAACAACTTGGCCATTTGTTTCGAGGGCGTCGCATGCGGCTCGTATGTCACTTAGCGGTTTTGTGGCTGTGTTTTGAGCGTGCAGCGGGATCAGGTAATTGATTGGCGAAAACGCTAATTTGGATTCCACGCCGTCTAATCCTGAGACCAATAATTCAAAATTACGTGCGCCTGTATCTGCCATGTCCAGATGTGGGTAGGTTTTATAAATCGTAATGGCGTTAACCAAATCAGTGATTTCGGCACTTATGTTGGCGTGCAGATCAAAACTTACTCCTATGGGAATATTCGGGCCAATCGTTTGACGCACGCGACGGATGATTTCCAAATCGCCGTCATCAAATGTGTCTGTGACCATTGCACCGTGTAAATCCAGATAAACGGCATCAACATCACCTAATGCTTTGATCCTATCAACGATCATACTTGTTATAGTGTCAAAGGCATCTGCGGTCACCTTCCCCGATGGTTCGGCGGCGCACCACAGAATGGGTAGGGGATCTGCAATCCCCGAACATGCGCAGGCATCAATGAACCCAGCGACAGGCAGGTTCATTCCCCGCGTGCCGGTGATCACATTAGATCCCTGAAGCATTTCGGGCCAACTATCTGCAACCTGAAACTGCGCCAAGGTTGTTGGTTTTGACACAAAGGTATTCGTTTCGTGCTGAAACCCAGCGATTGCAATACGATACATATCAATGGTGCTTACGTTCGATGGTCTCTTCGAAATCTTTTTCGAAAATCAATGTATCGTTTTCATAGGCTTCCATGCGCGCTGTCAGGTAAAACTTATCTGCGTCACTTGTCATTTCGGCAAAGGCCTCAGTCCGTGTGATCCAATCGCCGCGGCTACGCTCTTCTGTCCAGTGCGTTTTTCCACGTGCGCTTAGGGGATCATCTGGATGAATGCTCCACCATTCGCGCGCGACGCTCCCTGACACCATTCCATGTTGTTGATCCTCAACCGACCCAAAATCATCAATGATTTCAAGTGTTGTGATCCCCGTTTTCATATCAGTCATAATTTGACGTTGATTATCGGACGCTCTTATCTGCTTAACGTCCCATGGCTCTTCTGTATCAGGCGGCGGGAAATGGCGTTCGTCATCTGCGCCGTGTGGCGATATTGGCAGCTGCACTTCTCCTTGACTAATCTGTAGCGTAGACGTGTCTGGCATCGGCCAAAGCAGGGGCCAATAAGCGTTCGAAATTGCAACGCGTATTTTGTGCCCTTTGGGAACGCGATATGCGATGTGATCTAAATCAAGACTTACTTCGATTTCCTGACCAATTGGCAGGGCATTCGCATGTGCATGATCATCACGCTGCGCAAGGTTTAAAACGCCGTAGGTAATCCGTGTTGACGCGCCATCTGGATGGATGTGATTTAAACGTACCGCGATCTGTGCATCAGGTGTGTCAGATGTCAGGCGCAGTTTTACCTTAGCCGCGCCCACGATGTCACAGTTTTCTGCGACTGGTTCACTGTCATAGCATAGCGATAGCGCGTCATCCCCACGCTGATCTCCCGGCATTTCTGGGCCCAACCAGATTGCGCAATATTCACCCGAAGACATGCCACAAGTGTTTGGCGATGACAGGATGTCATTGATCCGCGCAGGCACTTTATTCAGTGTGTTTCCCTGACCCAAATACATGGATTTCTGTGTCGGACCTTGTGGCCAATCGTGTTCGTTGATCCAGCGTCCCGCTCTGCTTTCATACCATGTTTTTGGTCGGACACCGTCCATAAGGTAAACGGAATATGCAGGGTCATTTTCCACACCCGTTTCTATGCCCTTTAGCCATTTATCCCACCATCGCAATGCCTCTTGCAAAAACCCGATGCGTGGCTCAGGCACCGCAAAATGTGGATATTTGTGCACCCAAGGCCCAACAATGCCTTTGACAGGTGCCGATAGATTTCCAACCAGCTTAGGGATAGCATTTTTATAGGAATCGCCCCAGCCGCCAACCGCCAATGTTGCCGCGGTAATCGCACTATAATCCTCGCAAACTGAGCCATGTTGCCAATAGGCATCGCGTTGTTGATGATGCAGCCATGTGGCAGGTAAAAAGGGTTGCGCGTTCAACCGTTCCAACCACATATCCCGCCAGCTTTCTCCAACCAAAGCCGGATCGGGCGGACGCGAGGAATAGGCCCACATTGTTGATCCCCATCCCAAATTTTCGTTCAGCAAACAGCCACCTTTGTAGTGAATGTCATCTGCATACCGATCAACAGTTGAGCATAACGTTATGATTGCTTTCAGTGGTGCAGGATCAAGTGCCGCGATCTGAAGAGAGTTAAAGCCACCCCAACTAATCCCCATCATTCCAACGCTGCCGCTGCACCAATCTTGAGCTGCTAACCAATTGATGACCTCAACGCCGTCATTCAACTCTTGTTCGGTATATTCATCTTCCATCAAACCTTGGCTATCGCCGTTTCCACGCATATCGACACGGATGCAGGCATAGCCACGTTTGGCGAAATAGGGATGGGTCAGTGCATCGCGCGCACATGTGCCATCGCGTTTGCGATAGGGCAGATATTCTAAAATCGCAGGAACAGGATATGCCTTTGCATCATTTGGCATCCACACACGCGCCGAAAGCCGACAGCCATCTGACAAAATGATTTCCATATCTTCAATTTCATGGATGTCGCAAATATTGCTCATTTGGCGTTCCTCTCATAACCTACACGTATCGAATTCGAAGTCTGTCTGACTCGTCAAGAAAAGAGTGTTTAGGGTGATGCGTTTTTTTGGATTTCTTCTTTGTGTGGCATTGGTTGGGTTTTACTATGCAACCACACCGTCGATGCGGGCAGAAAGCATAACGCTGGCCCCTGACCCGCAAAACGGCGAATATATATATTTTGCGGCTGGTTGTGGTGGGTGCCATACCGCACCAAATGCCAAAGAAGATGCGAAAAAAACTCTATCTGGGGGGCAAACATTCCCTTCGCCCTTTGGGACTTTTGTCGCCCCGAACGTTTCGATGCATGTTGACTATGGAATCGGCGCCTGGTCGCAGGATGACTTTGTTCGTGCCTTGCGTCAGGGTATTTCCCCGGATGGTCGGCACTATTACCCTGCATTTCCCTACACGTCCTATCAGGGAATGAGTGATCAGGACGTTGTTGATCTGTGGTCATATTGGCAAACCTTGCCGTCATCGGAAGAAAAATCGCAGGTGCATGACCTGTCAGTTTATGCGAAATGGCGCCGCCCGTTGGGGATTTGGAAAATGATGTTTCAGTCCGCGCCTGATCCGCAAATGCTGGATGCCGAATTAGCGCGTGGGGAATATTTGGTGAACACCCTTGGTCATTGCGGCGAATGCCATACGGCGCGAAATGTATTTGGCGCGCGCAGCAGCAAAAATATATTCATGGGGGCACAGCATCCAAATGGCAAAGGGCGCATCCCCGCAATCGCAGGTGATAAATTTGATTGGATTGCTGCGGATATCGCCGAATATTTGAAGTCTGGTTTCACGCCCGACTATGACGTCGCTGGTGGCCTTATGGCCGAAGTGATCGAGAATACGTCCCAGTTATCTGACCAAGACCGCATGGCAATCGCGAATTATTTAAAGGTGCTTGCGAACTAATTCCATGCGTAGCGGAATTTCGTTTTGAAATCCCCTTTGTTTCCCGTTAGGAGTGAAGCAAGCGGTCCCATAGCTCAACTGGATAGAGCAACTG
>JAKMGV010000183.1 GCA_022424725.1 Paracoccaceae bacterium | reverse complement strand
ATTATGGCGCATTGTCAAACGAATTTGCCCAAGGTCATACACATGTGGGCGCGGTAGTCACATTTTGTGGGATTGTGCGCGATGATGAATTGGGCGGCCTGAGCACCATGGAAATTGAACATTATCCCGGAATGACCGATAAGGCGATCAGGGCCCACGCCAAAACTGCAAAAGACCGATTTTCGCTTGCCGAAGTTTTGGTGATCCATCGGTATGGTTCCCTGAAGCCGGGGGAAATGATTATGATGGTTGCAACAGCGGCGCCGCACCGAAATGATGCATTCCAAGGGGCCGAATTTTTGATGGATTATTTAAAATCACGTGCGCCATTTTGGAAAAAGGAAATCGTAAACGGAGAACCACGCTGGGTTGATGCAAAACCCGAAGACGAAGACGCCCTATCACGTTGGTAAATCACTCTTTGGGTGCTGAAATTTTTTCGATATAGGCACGCAGCTCTTCTGCTTCTAACCGCGCTTCCCGCAGACCATCCATTGCGGCACGCAATTCCGCATCTGTTTGGGTTAGCTGACTTGTCAATTCCGCCTCGCGTTGTTGCAAATAGGTGATTGCCTGATCACGCGTTTCTTCGGCTTCGTGAAGTTCTTGTGCCATTTTTTCGAATTCACCCAAGTCCGCTTTGGACACGCGCGTAAAACGGCGCAGCAGCCAGTGCGAAAACCAACCCAAAGCAAAGGCCACAAATAAAACTGCCGAAATGGCGATGATGAATTCAAGTCTATTCATGATCTGTACCTTCAGGGTGATCGTGTTGATGTGTGTCGAGTAAACGGAATTCAATACGGCGGTTTTTTTCGCGTCCCTCTTCCGTTTCATTGTCTGCGATTGGATCAGCTTCGCCATATCCGTTCGCAATGTATGATGATGTAAGTACGCGACGGCGCTGCAATTCGTTCAGGATGGACGTCGCGCGCGATTGGCTCAGTCCCAAATTCATTTCAGCGCGCCCTTGGCTATCGGTATACCCAGCAATTTCCAATGGTATTTCGCCACATTCACGCAAAACATCCGCGATATCATCCAACACCTGGTGGGCCGTCAAATCGACCCGATCTGAGCTTGGCTCAAAATTGATTTTCCGCGCAGAAGTCAATGTACCTATATCAGCGATACATTCAGCTGCCGTTGGACCCAAGGGTTCCTCGTGATGGGGTTCTTCCCAAGTATCTATAGACAACGACAAAGCCTGATATTGTGATAACTTATCTTGGAACAATCCCGTGATTTGCGCGTTCAATGTTTCATCATAAGTTTGGCCAGAAATCTCAGCCCCACCCGAAGATAAAATAGCACTGCCTTGGCGCAGGTTTGCCATTGCCTCAATGGCGGTCAGCGCGTGGACCGTGCGATCATCGTCATATGCATTATCCAACTGCACAGAAAGATGCACGTTATCTTTTCCAAAGCGGGCCTCAGCCATGCTTTGAACCATATCTTTGGCAACTTCTGTTGGCAGAATACCACGCAACTGAACATTTCGTTCTGGGCTAAGCGTGATCAAAAAGTCGGGCGCAAAATTCACCTCTTTATCTGGTTCGGGTCGCTCGGCTTGCAAAATGTACTCTTTCGGCAGATCACGAGCGAGTTTGGCTTTTACACGGCTAAACAACTCCGCATCCGTATCCTTTGAGACCAGCAATTTAACCTCTGTTCCCAAAACTGTGGCTGTCGCCTCTTGGAATTGATCAACTGCTCCTAGTGTTGCGAAAACAGTCTCCTTCCACGCGGCTGTTGGTCTGCCTAGGCCCATCTGACAATCCCGTTTGATATCAAAATTCAAATTCGCCGCCATGGATTGAAACTCGTCCAAGGTTGCTTCGTCTTGGAACGTGCATACGGAGATCTCTTTTGCGGTGGCCGCTTTTGAAACCGAAAATACAAATGGGGCAATGACACGGCGGGGTGCATTGATTGTGATATCGGTTGTCAGATCATCAGAGGCCATCATGCCAATTTGACGTTCAAACGCCTGACCCTGCGCATAGTCATTCGCGACCAAATTTCCCCGAATTTCCCCAGTCGTCACAGTCAATTTCGCAGTATCAACCAATGACAGGAGTTCAACCGAGGCACGGACTGCAACTGGCCAACTTTCAGCCACGGGAAAATCAGCAGTTTGCAACAATTGTGAAACTTGCGCCTCGGCCCCGACTGCGCCGTTGATAGAGGCGATCAAACTATCGACGCCATAGCGGGCAGGCAGCATTCCCATTAATGAAACGGACTTGCCCGTTCTAAGGATTTCAAGTTTGAATTCTGGGGGCATGATTTCGACACTGTCGATGACGTTCATTTGGTCAATCACACGGGCCGCATCAACCACTGTGCCAGCCGCGCTTTTTGCCTTAAAACGCATCGCCTCAGAGGGCGCATTTCCGATCACGAACACCTGCAATCCTTCTGTTTCGACATCTGCCCAATGATACCCTGCCTCAGACAGCGCGCGACGCACATCTGTTTCAGTTGTCTCTTCTATCAAACTCACAGCTAAAATTGCGGCAAAAACACTAAGGCCCGCGCCGACCAGCAAAAATGCGAATGAAAACACCAATGTCGATAGTCGCATGTTATGCCCTGATTGCTCCCTGCAAAACTGATAATCAGATCAGAGCATACTTGCAATCATAGCATTGCGGCGATGGCGAAAAACAGCACAACAACCAGTCCTGCATCTCGATTTGAACGAAACAGCATCATCAAACGGATCGGATCGTGTGCATCAAATCTTTGCATTTGCCAACGTAAATGCATCCAAAATGCAGGCACCACCAACATCGCAACCAGTGTCGAGAGGGCCCCACGTTCAGCGCACGCCAAATACGTCGCGATGCCCAGTAAAATTGCCGATAGGATCGAAAACGCAAACAACCATGTTGGCGTTCGATCTGCGAACAAACGCGCGGTGGATTTTACACCAATCAAAGCATCATCTTCACGATCCTGATGGGCATAAATTGTATCATAGAATAGCGTCCAAATGATTCCCGCGGCATAGAGCAAAACCGCCTCGAGGCGCAAAACACCCGAATGAGCGACATAAATCATCAATGCCCCCCAATTGAACGCAAGCCCCAAAAACGCCTGCGGCCACCAGGTAAAGCGTTTGGCAAACGGATAGATCGCCACCAAAGCAAGCGATGCAAAGCCCAGGATGATGGCCTGCACATTGTACGAATATAGGATCAGTGCCGCGACACCGGCCTGCAATATCATCCATGTAATCGCCTGTGTTACAGTTACCTGACCAGATGGAATTGGACGGGAACGCGTGCGTTCAACGGCACCATCAATTTTGCGGTCCGTGATGTCATTCCACGTACAGCCCGCGCCACGCATCAAAAACGCACCAACGGCGCAGGACACAAAGATCCAGACATCGTGCAACGCAAATTGACCATCCGCCAGAATGGCCAATCCCAATCCCCACCAACACGGCAACAACAACAGCCATGTTCCAATCGGACGATCAGCGCGCGACAGGCGCAAATATGGACGCGAAAACCGCGGTGCAAGCTGATCGACCCAATTTCCTGAAACAGCGTCAGAAACTTGTCCCTCTACCTCTGGTGTTGGGGAAAATTGCGACATAAGGTGGCTCCATGACGGTCAAGATTAGGCTCTTTGTAGATCACCCGCTTGGAGAAGCGCAACTTGTTCCGCTTGATCGTGATCAAGCCAACTATCTTTTTGCGGTAATGCGCCTATCGGTTGGGGATGCCATATTGGTTTTCAACGGCAAAGACGGTGAATGGCAGACCGAAATTGAGGCAGGCAACAAAAAATCCGCCACCCTCAAATGCATACAAGAAACCAAAGCCTTGCAAGAGCCGCCAGATGTTTGGCTATTGTTTACGCCCATTAAAAAGGCACGGACAGATTTCATTGTGGAAAAGGCCACCGAATTAGGCGCCGTCGCGATTTTTCCGATTTCAACCGACTTCACCAATTCTGAGCGTATCAGACAGGACCGACTACAAGCCCATGCAATCGAGGCGACCGAGCAATGTGGTGGAACCTACGTGCCAACCGTGCACGACTTA
>JAKMGV010000182.1 GCA_022424725.1 Paracoccaceae bacterium | reverse complement strand
TGAACTTGATGAAAGCACGACAAACGAACTCGACTTTATGGCCATGACATGGATGCAGAACAACGGGATGTTGGACAAACCCGATCGCGGTCCGATTGGCGAATTGATCCACGCAATACGGTATAAGATGACGGCCTTCAAATCCTGTTTAGGAGCACCAATGTCATCCTCCGTTGGACCAATGCAAGGTGGCGATTGGGCCTTTGATTTTTAGAAATCACTTAAAGAAACGGTAAGGATCCGTACGTAAGATGCCGAAAGTATGATTTTAGAGGGTTAGCATTGATGCAAGCAGCACGAGCGCATATCGCAGCGTTTGGCCAAGATGAAACCGCAGCTGTCAGCGTTGAATGGGTTGTCATCACCGCAGGCGTCATCGCGTTATGCGTCGGTGCATACGGCGCATTTTCAGTACGACCCGACAAATTTGATGAAAGCGAAATGCGCACTCTCGTTCGCTATAAAATGGAGCAATATGGCGCGATCTCTGGTGACGATTACACAATCGTTGAACGCATGCTTTACAGCGTGCGGCTTCAGGTCACTGCATTTAAAGGTTGTATTGGTTTTGGTGTCGAAAGCGGCAAGGATCAAAACGGCAACGAGGTCGTTCTTGGACAAAGACCTACAGATTATTTTTGCCGTTGGGCAAACCTGTAGCGTAAACCCATAAAAACACATGATCGGCACTGGACCCTGTTCCCACATCACAGTATCAGTGTGTGGATTTAAAACGACTTGGGAACAGTTTGATGTCGCGATACGAGGCAACACAGATCGAAGCAAAATGGCAGGCCGCTTGGGACGATGCAAATGTGTTTGAGGCCAAGCGGGATGAAGCAAAGCCAAAGTACTATGTGTTGGAAATGTTCCCCTACCCCTCTGGACGCATCCATATGGGGCACGTGCGCAACTACACCATGGGGGATGTGATCGCGCGTTACAAAATGTCGACAGGCCACAATGTGTTGCACCCAATGGGATGGGACGCGTTTGGCATGCCCGCAGAAAACGCCGCCATGGCGATCGGTGGTCATCCCAAAGAGTGGACATATTCCAACATCGCCACGATGAAAGATCAGATGAAGCCACTTGGTCTTTCGATTGATTGGAGTCGTGAATTCGCCACTTGTGATCCCGAATATTATGGTCAGCAGCAGGCCTTGTTCCTTGATTTCCTCGAAAATGGCTTGGTTTATCGCAAAAACGCCGTGGTCAATTGGGACCCAGTGGACATGACCGTTTTGGCCAACGAACAGGTTGAAAATGGCCGCGGCTGGCGTTCGGGCGCGATTGTTGAGCGCAAAGAGCTGACACAATGGTTCTTTAAGATTTCCGAGCATGCCGAGGATTTGTTGGGCGCGATTGACGGCCTGGATGATTGGCCCGCCAAAGTGAAATTGATGCAGCAAAACTGGATCGGCAAATCACGCGGTTTGGAATTTGCCTTTGATCTGATCGACGGTCCAGCGGGCCATGAGGATATCGCCGTCTACACAACGCGTCCCGATACGTTGTTGGGCGCATCCTTTGTGGGGATTTCGGCGGATCACCCATTGGCCCGTCATTTGGAAAAATCAAACCCAGAGATTGAAGCCTTTAATAAAGAATGCCGTCAGATGTCCACATCTGAGGCCGACATGGAAAAGGCCGAGAAAAAGGGATACGACACAGGGCTGCGTGTGCGCCACCCGCTAAACCCCGATTGGGAATTGCCCGTTTGGATCGCAAATTTCATTCTGATGGATTATGGCACGGGCGCTATTTTCGCGTGTCCTGCGCACGACCAGCGCGATTTGGATTTCGCACGCAAATACGACCTGCCCGTAACTGACACCTTTTATGCGTTGGACGATGAAGCACCTGTTGAAAACATAGCCTTCGTTCCCGCAAAATCCGAAAAGGTAAAGTGGGTTGATCATTTTGCAGGTCTGGATGTGGCAACAGGGGATCATGCGATTGCAGCAACAATCGAATTTGCCGAAAACGCAGGCTGGGGCAAAGGTGTCACAAAATTCCGTCTGCGTGATTGGGGGCTTAGCCGCCAACGTTATTGGGGCTGTCCGATTCCCGTGGTCCATTGTGACAGCTGTGGCGTTGTTCCCGAGAAAAAAGAAAATCTGCCCATCCGTTTGCCTGATGATGTCAGCTTTGACAAACTGGGGAATCCGCTTGACCGCCATCCAACGTGGCGCCAATGTGCGTGCCCCTCTTGCGGTCAGGATGCGCTGCGCGAAACGGATACAATGGACACATTCGTTGACAGTTCCTGGTATTTTGCACGCTTTACATCCCCGCGTGCAGACACACCAACAAATGCCGATGACATCGCGTATTGGATGAATGCGGATCAATATATTGGCGGCATCGAACACGCGATTTTGCACCTGCTTTATTCTCGCTTTTTCGCGCGTGCGATGCAAATCTGTGGCCATCTGCCCCAAAGTGCGGTTGAACCCTTTAACGCGCTGTTCACCCAAGGCATGGTGACCCACGCAATCTATAAACGCGATGGTCAGGATGGTCGTGCCGTATATTTCTACCCGGAACAGGTCGACCTGCGCGAGGGTAAGGCGTTTTTGATTGAGGATGGATCAGAGGTGGACATCATTCCATCCGCGAAAATGTCAAAGTCAAAAAACAACGTGGTTGATCCGCTGGCGATCATTGACGCCTTCGGTGCCGATACAGCCCGTTGGTTTGTTTTGTCCGACAGCCCGCCCGAACGTGACGTGGAATGGACCGCATCCGGCGCAGAGGCAGCCGCAAAACATTTGAGTCGCGTATATCGACTTGCCTTGGAGTGTTCAGGGTCTGATATCGCCGCAAATGACCAAGATAATGTATTGTTGAAAGAAACGCACAAGGCGATACACGACATCACGCAGGGCATCGAAAGTTTCGGTTTCAATGCGGCGATTGCGCGTCTTTATGGATTTACAAACACCGTTGCGAAATCCAAGGCAGGCACTGAAACCAAGGCCATGGCCATGCGCACTCTTGCACAAATGATGGCCCCAATGACCCCACATTTGGCCGAAGAAGTTTGGTCAATGTTGGGCGGTGATGGTTTAGTCATCAACGCAGCATGGCCCAAGGCCGATCCAGCGCTACTGGTCGATGACGAAGTGACCATGCCGATCCAAGTCAACGGAAAACGACGCGCGGAAATCAGCGTGGCCAAAGACATGCCAAAAGAAGAGATTGAAAAACTTGCTCTTGCGCAGGATGCTGTGGTGCGGGCGCTTAACGGGGCAAGCCCCAAGAAAGTGATCGTTGTCCCCGGACGGATTGTGAATGTGGTTATCTAACCGAAGAATTTTTTTAGCTTTTGGTGGCGCATTTTTGGCGGGCTGCGCATTGCAGCCTGCAAATCAAATGCAGTCGGTTGATCGAATATTATCGGCAATCACGCTGGAAACTCCGCGCGACCGACGGTCATTCTATTTTCGAAACGCACTTGCGGATCGTTTGGGCGCGTCTGATCCTGCGCCCCGATATGGCCTGTCCTATCAACTTAGCACAGCAGCATCGCGGTCTGCGATCGCACCAGATGGTCGCTCATTGCGTCAACAGGTTGAAGGCAGCGTGACATTCATGCTGCGTGATTTGACGAATAATACGGTCGTCTATACCCAAAGCAGACGCGCGTTTGTGGGGTATTCCACCAACGGATCATCCGCCGCCACCCAAGCCGCTGCAAGGGACGCAGAACGCCGATTGATGCACCAATTAGCGGATGAGGTTATTCGTGACTTGATGTTCTATGGTGCAGCATGAAACTGAATGGGCGCGACATATCAGCATTGGTTGCAAAACCCGATGATCGCACACCTGCAGTTCTGTTCTATGGCGCGGATGCCATGAGGGTGGCTCTAAAGCGTGAAGAATATCTGAAAAACTTGCTTGGCCCAAATGCCGACGAAGAAATGAGGCTTGCCCGCTTCAGTGCGAGCGAATTAAAAAAAGAACCCGCCATGTTGCAGGATGCCTTAAAGGCACAAGGGTTTTTCCCAGGGCAGCGGGCCGTGTTCATCGAAGAGGCGGCCGATGCAGTATCCAAAATCGTGATGGATGGGATCGCCGCAT
>JAKMGV010000181.1 GCA_022424725.1 Paracoccaceae bacterium | reverse complement strand
GGGCGGCCGAAGAATTCATGTATCATTTCGGAAAATCATCTGCGGCAGAAATGGACCCGAAATTCCCAATGATGGAACGGCGCGCGCATTCTTGGCGTATGGCCCAAGAGGATCCAAATCTAGGACCAGAAGAAGGCGCGGGGGATCGCCATGTTGAAGTGATTGATATGACGCGGCCCTATACAGGTTTTTTTGCCATGCGCGATTATCGCCTGCGGTATCGCCACTTTGATGGATCGATGAGCGCCGAAGTCTCTCGCGCGGCTTTTGTTTCGGGGGATGCCTCATTGGTTTTGCCCTATGATCCCGAAACCAATCAAATTTTGGTGTTGGAACAATTTCGGATGGCACCCTTTGCGCGGGGGGACAAAAACCCATGGCTATTCGAACCGATTGCAGGAATGGTTGATTTAGGCGAAACACCCGAAAACTGCGCACGGCGCGAGGCACAGGAGGAGGCGGGTTTGAACATTTCCAACCTGATCCCCATTTCAAAATCATATCCCAGCCCCGGTGGATCAACGACGTTTTTTCACAGTTTCTTGGGGATCTGTGATTTGAAAAACTATACGCCCAAAATTGGTGGTCTAGACGACGAAAACGAAGACATCCAGCCCCATCTTATGTTCGTTGATCAAGCGATTGAAATGGCCGTTCAGGGTCGTTTTCGCGCACTTCCGTTGGCGATGATGGTGCTATGGCTTCAACAATATCGTCAGAGTGATCTTGTAAGTCGCTAAGTTCGCTCATAGCATAGATTTAAATGAATTGAGGAATGATATGCAGTACGCGTCTGATTTGGCAAATGCCGTCGGTAACACCCCCCTGATCAAGTTGCGCCATGTGAGCGAAGAAACAGGCTGCACAATTTTGGGTAAGGCAGAGTTTTTGAACCCCGGGCAATCGGTCAAGGATCGCGCGGCGCTTTATATCATTCGCGATGCAATCGAACGCGGAACCCTGAAACCCGGCGGCACGATTGTCGAGGGGACTGCAGGGAACACTGGGATCGGTTTGGCGCTGGTTGGGGCGTCCATGGGGTTTAAAACGGTGATCGTAATTCCCGAAACCCAAAGCCAAGAGAAAAAAGATATGCTGCGCCTTGCAGGGGCCGAATTGGTACAGGTGCCCGCAGCGCCATATAAAAATCCAAATAACTATGTGCGCTATTCGGAACGTTTGGCAAATGAATTGGCAAAATCAGAACCCAATGGCGCCATTTGGGCAAACCAATTTGATAACGTCGCCAATCGTCGTGCCCATATCGAAACAACAGGTCCAGAAATCTGGTCACAAACCGATGGCAAGGTTGATGGATTTGTTGCCGCTGTTGGATCGGGTGGCACGCTTGCAGGGTGCGCCGAATACCTACAGCCAAAGGGTGTGAAAATTGGTCTGGCTGATCCGATGGGCGCGGCTCTGCATTCGTTTTATACAACGGGTACCTTATCATCAGAAGGAACCTCGATTAGCGAGGGGATCGGGCAGGGGCGTATCACCGCCAACCTAGAAGGTTTTACCCCTGATCATTCCTATCAAATCACGGATGAGGAGGCATTGCCAATCGTCTTTGACCTACTGGCAAACGAAGGCCTATGTTTGGGCGGATCATCTGGGATCAATATTGCAGGGGCCATGAAACTTGCTCGTGATCTAGGGCCGGGCCATACCATCGTGACCATTCTGTGTGATTATGGCACGCGCTATCAATCAAAGCTTTATAATCCTGAGTTCTTGAAATCCAAAGGCTTGCCCGTTCCTGACTGGTTAGAGCGTGGACCACAGGCAATTCCAGGGGTATTGGTGGACTAAATATATGGTGCGAGTGTTTCGAGTTTGTTTGATCCTATGGATCACCTTGGTTTCCCCTAGTTTTGCCCAAGGGGTCGCGCCCGAGGCCTATGACAGTTGGAACAAAGATGCGACACGCGCCGAGGCCGTTGTCGAAAATGCAGAAGCTTCTGATGCAGCGCTTGAGGCATTGCGCAGTCAAATTGTGGATTGGCGACAAACGTTTCTGGATGCGCAATCCCAAGATATTGCACGGGTCGCAATTCTGGAAGATCACTTGAATGCATTGGCGCCCATTCCTGAAACGGGTGCGGATCCATTGGCTGATCGTCGCGCTGCGTTACGCGAGCAATTAAACGCCGCACGCGCGCCTCTGTTGCGCGCAGAAGAGGCCTATTCCCGTGCCAGCGGGGTGATCCGTGAGATTGACCAAATTATCAGCGCACGGCGTACAAATGCATTGTTGGAATTGGGGCCAACACCGCTTGCGCCGTCAAAATGGGTGAGGGCCACGACAGAGGTGGTTGGCGTGATTTCGGGGCTTGCCGACGAAGTGTCAGATGCATTTAGCAATGCGGCTGCGCGGGCATCATTTCAATCGAATTTGTTGAACATTCTCCTGCAACTCTCTTTAAGCATTGCATTTTTCTTTGGTGCGTCGCGGGTGTCCCTGCGGGCGCGGGATCTCTCACAAAACGTGGCGCGCAATCCCCGATTGGCGCATTTGATTGCTGCATCCATCAAAACGGCCATGCTGATTGCGGCCTTTTATGCCTTGGGGGCTGCGTTGCTACAAACGGGCATGTTTGGGGTGCGCGGCGCACTGGTCTTGGACGCCATGCCCATTTGGGCAGGCTATATCATTGCGGCCATCTTTATCTCGGATCGTCTGGCCACAGGATCGGGATCGGCGTTCGAATTGCCAAGCGACATCGAAGAGGGCTCGATCCGCCGCACCTTTGTTTTGGGTGCGTTGATCTTTGTCATTGATCACGCGCTAGACCATGTTTTTGTGTTCAACGAAGTCACTGCCGCGTCGATTTCGGTTCTGCATTTCGTTCTGATCCTGCTGGGCGCCTATGTTCTGTCCCGCGCAACTGTGAAATTACGCCAAGCAAGTGACAGTGAGGATGCGGGCCCAGACGGTGCGTTTGCAATCCGTTTTGCCCGCCTCTTGGCTCAAGTTGGGCGTTTCATCACCTATGGCGCACCTATTTTGGGGGCGGTTGGGTATGTAACCGCGGCCTATAGTTTGGTTCTGGCCTCACTCCTAACCTTGGCGCTATGTTCCGTCATTGTGATCTTACAAGGCGGTTTGGTCGATCTTTATGCCCGCGCGATTGGGCGTGAGGGCGAACAAGAGGATGGCTTGGTCCCCATCCTGATCAGTTTCGTGATCGCCTTTGCATCACTGCCGTTCTTTGCGTTGATTTGGGGCGCGCGGGTTTCCAACCTGTCCGAGGTTTGGGATCAGGTGAAAGAGGGCGTTCCAATTGCGGGCACCCGCATTTCACCCTTGGATTTCCTGACCTTTATTCTGATTTTCACGATCGGATACATGGCCACCCGCTTGATCCAATCTGCGTTGCGCGGATCAGTTTTGCCAAAAACACGATTGGATGCAGGGGCGCAAAACGCGATTGTATCGGGTTTGGGGTATGTCGGTATTTTCATCGCTGCGATGGTTGCGATTTCCAGTACGGGACTGGACCTTTCGTCTCTTGCCATCGTTGCAGGTGCCTTGTCCGTGGGGATTGGTTTTGGATTGCAAAACATCGTTTCCAACTTTGTCTCAGGGATTATTTTGTTGATTGAACGCCCTGTGACCAAGGGGGACTGGATCGACGTGGGGGGCACCATGGGATATGTACGCGATATCAGCGTTCGTTCCACCCGCATCGAAACCTTTGATCGCAGTGACGTGATTGTCCCTAACGCTGATTTAGTGTCTGGCAAGGTCACAAACTATACCCGTGGCAATACGATCGGCCGTTTAATTGTGCCTGTGGGTGTGGCCTACGGAACCGACACGCGAAAAGTGGAAGAGATTTTGCGCGAAATTGCCGAGGCCCAGCCGATGGTTGTACTGAACCCTGGGCCATCCGTTGTGTTCCAAGGCTTTGGTGCAGACAGCATGGATTTTGAAATTCGCGCGATTTTGAGGGATGTGAATTTCATGCTAAGCGTCAAATCAGAAATCAATCACCAAATTGCCGAACGTTTTGTTGCCGAAGGCATCGAAATCCCGTTTGCGCAGCGTGATATCACAATAAAAAACATAGCTGATTTTGGTAAGGGGAGC
>JAKMGV010000180.1 GCA_022424725.1 Paracoccaceae bacterium | reverse complement strand
GCAACAGCCAGCGTAATTCGATATCCACGATCCGATGTTTGTTCGATATTAAATGGGGGGTACCCTTCGTTGCCTGTTTTCGCGGTCCGCTCTAGCAGGCGTTCCAATTGCTCGAAGCCAAGCATGTGGGGATGTGACCCCAAGGTAAGTTTTGTCATCATCTTGTCCTTATCTAAGCGACAGAAAGTTGGGCCCCGTTCGGCGACCACATATGAAATATGTGTGTTCGCGTGCGACAATGCAAGCCTAGGCAGAGTAGAAATTTTAACGTATAGTTAATGCATTAATTTGGACGAACGAACGATGCAAACCCCCCACGACTTTTCCATGAAAACCGACGATGTGCTTCGGCTGGAACTCATTGTTCTGCGTGACGAACATCGCGATTTGGATCAGGCGATAGAGGCCTTGATTGAAAAAGGGACTGCCGATCAGCTGACGGTTCAACGGTTGAAAAAGAAAAAGCTACTGTTGAAAGACAAAATTGCAGTGATCGAAGATCGTCTAACACCAGATATTATTGCCTAAGCTTTGGAAATGGCTATAGTGCCGCGCTCAGGCAGCGTGACGAGGGCAAAATGAGCACATCACCACAAGTCGGCATTATCATGGGAAGCCAATCTGATTGGCCTACAATGAAGCTTGCCGCGGATATTTTGGATGAACTTGGGATTTCTTATGAAACCGCAATTGTTTCTGCGCATCGCACCCCTGATCGTTTGTGGGATTATGGCAAATCAGCAGCGTCCAAAGGGTTAAAGGTGATCATCGCAGGCGCAGGTGGCGCCGCGCATTTGCCCGGCATGATGGCATCCAAAACGCGCGTGCCTGTGGTTGGCGTACCTGTTCAAACCAAGGCGCTGTCAGGCGTGGATAGCCTCTATTCTATCGTTCAAATGCCCAAGGGTTTTCCCGTTGCCACGATGGCGATTGGTGCGGCGGGTGCTGCAAACGCGGGACTGATGGCCGCGGGTATATTGGCGGTGTCTGATCCTGCATTGGCCGAACGCCTTGATGTGTGGCGTGATGCGCTTTCTGCGTCGATCCCAGAGGTGCCAACAGATGAGTAATCCACTGCCCCAAGGCGCGCGAATTGGAATTTTGGGTGGCGGTCAATTGGGGCGCATGTTGTCCGTTGCCGCCAGTCGACTGGGATTTCTGACACATATCTATGAACCGGGTGCAAATCCGCCTGCCGCACAAGTTGCGGATCAATGTACAACGGCCTCTTACGAAGACACAGAAGCGCTGCGCACATTTGCCGAATCCGTAGATGTCATTACCTATGAATTTGAAAACATCCCTACCGATGCGCTTGACGTGCTTGAGGCGATCAAGCCGATTTATCCAAACCGCGAGGCCCTGCGGGTTTCCCAAGATCGCATAACGGAAAAAGATTACTTAAATGATCTCGGACTGACGACGGCACCCTATGCCCAAGTTGATAAGCTTGCCGATTTGCAGGCGGCCGCAGAAAAAATTGGCCTGCCCGCGATTTTGAAAACACGTCGTTTTGGGTACGATGGCAAGGGTCAATCCCGTCTGAAATCCACAGATGACATCGAAACCGCGCATTCTGACATGGCGGGTGCGCCCTCGGTCTTGGAAGGATTTGTCAATTTTTCGCGCGAAATTTCTGTTATCGCGGCACGTGGCATTAACGGTGAAATCGCCTGTTACGATCCGGGTGAGAATGTGCACCGTGATGGTATTTTGCATACCACCACGATCCCTGCGGAAATTCCTGCAATGATGGCAATGGATGCCGCGTTGATGGCCGGGAAAATTTTGAATGCACTGGATTATGTGGGTGTCATGGGCGTTGAGATGTTCGTAACGCCCCAAGGTTTGATCGTGAATGAAATCGCACCGCGTGTTCATAATTCGGGCCACTGGACGCAAAATGGATGCGCCGTGGATCAATTCGAACAACACATCCGCGCGGTGGCAGGTTGGCCATTGGGCGATGGATCCCGATATTTGGACGTTATCATGGAAAACCTGATTGGCGGTGATATGGACCGTGTTCCAGACCTGTCCAAAGACCCCAAGGTTTCGCTGCACCTCTATGGCAAGGCAGACGTGAAAAAGGGCCGTAAAATGGGCCACTTCAATCGCGTCACTTCAAACTAGGTCAACAAACGGGCCGCAAATTCCCCTGTGAGATAAGCGGGGCGACCATTGGAAAATGTCGCCTCAAGCTGCATATCCGGGTTTAGAACAATAAAATCTGCTCGCTGCCCTGCGCTGACACTCCCCCTGTCATTTAGGCCAAGTACGGAAGCAGGGTTTGAAGAAACCAATGGCCAAGCGTTTTCAAATCCGATCTCGGTGGATAACTGCAGCGCCGCCTGTAACAGCGATGGATAATGGTAGTCAGACGCAAGCGCTGTACACAAATTTTGCGTCACCAAATCACGCGCTGAAACATTGCCTTTGTGAGATGATCCCCGCATCACATTTGGTGCGCCCAATATGACGGCCTCGCCCAGCTCAATCCCGGCGCGTGCGGCCTCTTCCGTTTCTGGGAATTCAGCGATTTTTACGCCCATTTGCGAAAATTGATGTCGCTGTGATTTGGTTGCATCGTCGTGGCTTGCGAACAGGACATTTGGAAACTGGGCAATCCAATTCGGCAGATCGTGTAACGCCGCCCCTTGCCCCTGATGCATTTGCTGTAATAGGGCCAAATGCGCCTCTGGACTGCGCTTGGCCTTTAATGCCTGCCCGGTCAAACGCGGCGGTTTCTTCCCCTTAGCCAGTGCCTCGTGCGGGACGTGGTCATTTAAGACAACATAAGGAATGTCAAATTCGCGGATCATCGCCGCAGCGCGATCCCAATAATCGCGCATCAGATATTCAAAGCGCAACTGGGGAATAATATCGACAGATGTGTAAGCGGGTTGATCACGTAGTAAGGAAATGACTTCGTTCGCGAAATCAGGGCCGCGCATGCCCCCTTCCCAACTATAAAATTGCGCCATTACGGCCGTCGTAATCCCGTTCACCGCCAATTCAGAGCAGGTCGCGCGCAACCCATTTTCCAAATCCTTCACCGCTCCGCGGCGTGGTGCCATATGATGTTCAAAGCCATCCCCGTGCAGATCAATCAAACCAGGTAAGATCATATAGCTAGAGGCATCAATGGATCGCCCTGTCGTCCCTTTGGCAAAAACATCCCCCGACACAGCCACATGCCCAACCTGCCTGCCAGCCGCACCCAAGTAAATCACATTTGAAAGAGTGAATTGCATCGATCCGATCCATTTCCGAACAGCTGACACGCGTCAGCACAGGGTTTCATTCCTCTCGGAAATACCCATTTTGGAAAAAATGCAAGGCTTGGTTTAAAACCTCGGCACTGTTCATCATGAATGTATGTGTGACAGGTAAAACGATGTGATCCTTCATGCCCGTAACTTTTGTAGCCTCAATAGATACCTTTCCGTCATCTGGGCCTGTGATCAGATAAGAATAATACGGGTTTAAACTGCGGCTTCCGGCAATGATGCCAAGGTCAAAATCAACGTTGGGAAGTTCCGCGACTATCCCATCGCGACCAAGACGCGCCCCTGCGGGCCCATTCAACTGCACGAACAGTTTCCAATCACCCCATTCATCAACGATTTCTGAACCATGATTTGGCGGGCCCAACATCACAACGCGCGCCACTGCGAAATCAGGGTGCGTGGATTTAATCACACGCAGGATAATCCCACCCATTGAATTGGTCAGGAAGTTTGGCGTGGTTGGACACAGACCTTGTGCCTCTTTCCTTATTTGTTCACCTAATTGATCAAGGTCTTTTTTGGTGGACGGATACGCCAGTCGGTACACCTCATAATCACGGGCGGCGAAAAATTGTTCAGCAATCCAAAGGGTATTGGTGCTGCACCCCAATCCGTGCAGCATAATGACACACCGATTTTCTGTGGAAAGTGCGGGTGGCATCCAAGTGAAAAAAGAAACGGCAAATAAAATAAATAAACGGATGATTGTCCAAATAGGCTTTGAACGCAGCTATGTTTGGCACCCCTGAATAACAAGACCCGCGCATCAAAGATACGCGGGTCCAATAGCGTGCAACACAATGTGCAGCTGTTCGGATG
>JAKMGV010000179.1 GCA_022424725.1 Paracoccaceae bacterium | reverse complement strand
CAATGCAACCCAGAGAGGGCGGATTTGCCCAAAAAATTGCAATTCCAGAACGCAATTTGGTGATCATTGACGACAGTCTGACCTTTGATCAGGCGGCATTGGCCGAACCGATTGCCTGTGGTTGGCATGCGGCACGCGTTGCCAAGGCACACCCCGCAGGATCGGACGCCACACGCGCATTGGTATTTGGCGGTGGTGCGATTGGGATGGGGGCCGCGCTATCGCTGCGCGCGCAAGGCATTGAAAGCGTCAGTTTGGCTGAACCAAACGAAGTGCGCCGTGACTATATAAAAACGCGCTACGATATGCATGTGATCGATCCCACGCAGGTGTCATCAGGTGATGATTATGATGTGGTGATTGACGGCGTTGGTTATGTTGCAACGCGTGAACAAGCATCCGAGGCTGTGCGCCCCGGTGGGATCATCGTTCACATCGGGTTGGGTCAGGATCTGGGTGGATTAAACATTCGCCGCATGACGCTGCAGGAAATCACCTTTACCGGGACCTATACCTATACATCACGAGACTTTCGCGATACTGCTCAGGCCATGATGGATGGCAAACTTGGTGATCTAAGTTGGACAGAAACGCGCCCGCTATCCCATGGTGCTCAGGCCTTTAAGGATATCCGTTCAGGAACCAACCAAGCACCCAAGATAATTTTGAAACCAACCCATTGAGGAGACTTAAATGTCTGAAATTCCCCATCTTCTCGTTCATGAACACGATGACAACGTCGGTGTAGTCGTTGTTGAGGGGTTAACAGCAGGGACGGATATGCTGTGCTGTATAACCCATGATAATTCAACGTTTCGCCTGACGTCTGGCTCGGATGTGCCGATTGGTCACAAGATTGCTCTTCAGGATCTTAAAGAGGGCGATACAGCCACGAAATATGGCGAGGACATCGGCAAAATCATCGCTGATATCCCCAAAGGCGGACACGTCCACACACACAATTGTAAAACCAAGCGCTGGTAAGGAGAAGAATTCATGGCTTCTAAATATTCAAATATGACCGTTAAGGCCTTCCGTCGCGAAAATGGACGTGTTGGCGTGCGTAACCACGTGGTGATCCTGCCGGTTGACGATATCTCAAACGCAGCATGTGAAGCGGTGGCAAACAATGTAAAAGGCACAATGGCGATCCCACATGCCTATGGTCGTTTGCAGTTTGGTGAAGATCTGGAACTGCATTTCCGCACAATGATCGGTACAGGCGCAAACCCGAATGTGGCCGCCGTTGTTGTGATTGGGATTGAACCAGGTTGGACCAAGCGTATCGCCGATGGGATCCGGGCAACAGGTAAACCAGTGGCAGAGTTTTCAATCGAACAAAACGGCGACTTTGAAACAATCCGCGCCGCCAGCTGGGCCGCAAAAGAGTTTGTTCACATGACGTCAGAGTATCAGCGTGAAGAATGCTCAATCTCTGAACTTTGGGTGTCAACCAAATGCGGTGAAAGTGATACAACAACGGGTCTGGGGTCCTGCCCAACTGTTGGCAACATGTATGACAAACTATTGCCAGAAGGGATCACAGGGTTCTTTGGTGAAACATCTGAAATCACAGGTGCCGAACACATTTGTCAAAAACGCGCAATCAATGAAGAGGTTGGTGAGCGTTGGTACAAAATGTGGAAAGCGTATCAAGACGATGTTATCTTTGCGCACCAGACAGATGACCTATCTGACAGTCAGCCAACCAAGGGTAACATCGAAGGCGGCCTGACAACGATTGAGGAAAAAGCGCTTGGCAACCTAGAGAAAATCGGTCGTACGTCACAGTACATTGATATTCTGGAGCCAGCAGAAGCACCGCAGTCAGGCAACGGTTTGTATTTCATGGACAGTTCATCTGCGGCTGCGGAATGTGTGACATTGATGGCAGCGGGTGGTGCGGTCATCCACACGTTCCCAACAGGTCAGGGTAACGTTGTGGGTAACCCAATCGTTCCTGTGATCAAAATCACCGCGAACCCACGCACCGTGCGCACCATGAGCGAACACGTGGACGTTGATGTGTCTGGCATCCTACGCCGTGAAATGACAATCGACGAAGCAGGTGATGAGTTGATCGACATGATTTGCCGCACCGCGAACGGACGCAACACAGCAGCCGAAGCATTGGGACACCGCGAATTCTCAATGACGAAACTGTATCGTTCGGCGTAAAACACAAAGGGCGGCTGATTGGCCGCCCTTTTCCTTAGGATGCTGTAGAAAGCGTCTTTATCCCGACCGCCTCGTTCAAAAATAGATCGGGCGCACAGGTTTCCGATAGCTCAATCTTGGCCTTCACGTTTTGGGATTCGAGATTGGCCTCGGTCTCGATCAGTGAAAAGACACCTTCGCAGATTTGCCCGTTTGTGCGCACCACTTGCACTGGATTACCTGCCACAACCCCGACACTGTCTGCATCCACCAACTGATCGACATATACGAATGTCTCTACACTTTTTTCTGTGGGGTCATAGATTTCAGCGGCTTGGCTTCCTTGTGCAACGCAATCCCCGATATTGGCGTTGAAATTCAACAAGACCCCGTCAAACGGTGCGCGTAATGTCAGCGCCTCTAGGTCCAATTCGCGTGCTTGTAATTCCAGCTCACCAATCTCCAATGCGATTTCGGCGCGTCCTTTGGTGTCCTTGGCGCGTTCCAGCGCTTCTTCGGCACGCTGCACAACAAAGGTTGCGTCCAATTTGCGCCGCTCTGCTGCGTCGAGTGTTGTTTCATTCACCAGACCCCGTTGGAACAACACGCGCGTGCGGTCGTATTCACGGTTTACGAAATCTTGTTCTTCGCTGACGCGTGCCACATCTGCGTTTGCAACTGTAATCGCGAACGCGCGTTCGCTGACGGCGGCTGTCAAATCACTGAGGCGCACTTGTGCAGTTTTATGTGCCAAATTCGCGGCGCGATCATCCAGCTGGACTAAAATTTGCCCTGCCGTTGCTGTGCCTGATTTGATCGCATCGCTTGACAGTGATGTGATGCATCCGCGCGTCTCATATGACAGGCCTGTTTTGTTGTTGGCAACAACGGTGCCTGCGAGGTTGATGGAATTGAATTCCCCCTCTGCCAAAACGGGAGGGGCAAGGAGCGAAAGTGCAAATGCAAAGTGTTTATACATGTGTCGATCTACCTGTTGTTCTGTCCTAGAACGTTGATGCAGATCGCCACATAGTCAAGAATTTAGTGTGTCCAGCGGTCAAACATAAGCCCTACGCATCGCCTGATAAATGACCGCCGTGGCAACATTCGATAGGTTCAGCGATTTCACCCGATCATTACGCATTGGAACGTGAAACATCCGATCCTGCATCCGTGCGCGCAAGTCCATGGGCAGGCCTGAGGATTCTTTGCCAAATATCAAATAGGCGTCCTCAGGGTATATTGGCTCGTAAAAGCTTCGCTCTGCATCCTCTTCAAACAAGAATAACGCATCGTGATCAGGCTGTCGTGTTTCAATAAAATCATCCCAGCTGTCATATTCGCTTAGCGTTACAAACTGCCAGTACCGTGTTCCTGATCGCGCAACGGTTTTGTCGTCCAATGAAAATCCATAGGGTTTGATCAGGATCAATTCCAGATCAAGCGCGACGCATGTTCGGCCAATGGATCCCGTATTAAACGGGATTTCGGGTTCAAAAAGGACAACCTTCATCATGCGCTAGGATTAGTTATCCCCTAAGGCAGTCAACAACGTTTCTAGGTTATGATCAAACATTGCCAAATAACTGGTCGCCGGTCCGCCGCGTTTAGACAGGGCATCAGAGAACAACCGCCCTCCAATGGCTAGGCCCGTTTCATCCGCGATTTGTTGCACCAATGCAGGGCTTGTGATGTTTTCAACGAATAGTGCAGCGGCACCATCTGCTTTAAGTTGGTCAATCAAAACAGCCAGCTCTTGCGCGCTTGGTTCAGCTTCTGTGTCAATCCCGACGGGAGCCAAGAATGTCATACCATAGGCATCGGACAAGTACCCAAAGGCATCATGTGCCGTTACAACCGTTCTTTTGTTTGCAGGGAGTTTTGCTAGCGACGCCTTGGTCGCGGTATCCAGTGCCATCAATTGATCTACATAGGCTGCGCGATTTGCCTCAATCA
>JAKMGV010000178.1 GCA_022424725.1 Paracoccaceae bacterium | reverse complement strand
CGCTGTACATGATCCCTATGGTGTTCCTAACAATCTTGCCCGCCACGGTCCTACCACCCGCCCGCATTGGCGTGTTGCTAATGAGTGAGGTCGTCGTCGGCGCCATATCCGCGGCACTGTTGTCGGGTGAAGCATTCGGAGCGCGCCAAGCATCGGGCACACTGTTGATCATTGCAGCAGCACTTTTTGAGGTGCTGAGGAAACGTAACATCCGTTCGGGATGATGGCGGCACTGAAACATTATTATCTTGCCCCAGCCAATCGTCAGATTGGCTAAGCGCCGACCTCTCCCTAGAGAGGCGCTTTCTGCGCCACCCGAGGTCGGCTTGGGAATTTATTTCACCGCAGCGGTTTCGTCGCCTGTTGCATGGCGAGTATCAGGGCATCACGCGCGGCACTTAGGTCTGCTTGGGACGCATCACCATGGGCATCGGCAATGCCATCGACCAAAATCTTGATCGTGTCCTCATCCAGTTTGGCATGCCCCAATTCATCCCACCATCCGTGAAATGTATCCGCGAAATGTTCGCAAAACGCCTGCAATCCACCTGCACCTGCACCCAGATGAAACAGTGTGGTTGGCCCCATTGCTGCTGCGCAGATGGCCCCCCAGTTCTGACAGAAATTCCCACCGATAAAGGGGCGCACCATTGATGTAATTTGCAACCCGAAACGGATCAACAAAGGCCATCGTGGTTGTGATGTTAAAATCCTGCGTGACGATCAGGTTGATTGTTTCAGGAGGCATTTTGCATGTCCCATCACAGCTCTTTTGATTAACAATACCGCTCTGCCGTGCGCGATTGTGCGTGTGAATAGCGATCGCCATAGGCAAAGCCGACAGGCAGGATGGCCTCAATCTCATCCATATCGCTTTGGCCCAGTGTGATTTGATCGGCCTTGGCCCACTCTGTCAAATGTTCGTCTGTGCGCGTTCCAGGAATTGGGATCAGATGATCACCGCGGTTTAGCACCCATGCCATGGCAAGGGCAGACACGGTTACACCCCGATCCGCGGCATAGGTTTTGAACCGATCAATGATCGTAATATTGCGGGCGTAATTGTCGGGTTGAAACCGTGGAATTGCGGCGCGAAAATCTGTTTTCGCCATGGCCTGAATGTCCGGATAATTTTGGCTAAAAACACCGCGCGCCAAGGGGGAAAAGGGCACAAATGCCACGCCCAATTCACGACAGGTTTGGATCATTCCTAATTCGGGTTGGCGCGTCCACAAGGAATATTCGCTTTGCACCGCTAAACAGGGGTGAATGTCCTGCGCCCGACGCAGGGTATAGGGGGCAACCTCGGACAAACCGTATCCCCCAATCTTCCCCTCATTCATCAGATCTACCAAGGTTCCGATGGCGTCTTCTAATGGAACGGTTTCATCGCGCCGATGCAGGTAATATAGATCAATGTAATCCACACCCAACCGTTGCAGTGTGCCCTCTAATTCGGCCCGAATATAGCTAGGGTCGTTGTTGACGGGGCGATCAGGATCACGCTGAATTCCAACCTTTGAGGCGATGACAACGTCCCGTTTCCCTTCTGCCAGCCAGGTGCCTAACACGTTTTCTGAACGTCCCATGCCGTAAATATTGGCAGTGTCCAAGAAATTGATCCCATGATCAATTGCCGCATCCAAACAGCGGTGGCTCGTTGCCTCGTCCGTTTCGCCAAAAGCGCCTGCAAAGCTCATACAGCCAAGTCCGATGGCAGACACGTTGGGTCCATTTGTGCCTAATTTTCTGTGTTGCATGTGGTATCCTTAAATTGTGCGCCCACCATCGACCTCAAGCACGACGCCCGTGATGAAAGTGGCATCATCCGAGGCAAGGTAAAGGCAGGCTTTGGCAATATCGCTGGGATCAGAGAGGCGTCCCATGGGAATGGTTGCGATGAATTTTTCCCGATTTTCTGGGGTATCGGGCAGCCCCATGAAGGCCTCCAACAATCCTGTGGCGCCCATCACGGGGGCCACGCAATTGACGCGAATGTTATCTGTGGCCAATTCGACAGCCATGGATTTTGACAGCAGGTTCACCGCACCCTTTGTTGAATTATACCATGTCAGGCCAGGGCGCGGGCGTAATCCCGCAGTTGATCCAATGTTGATGATATTGCCATGCCCTTGGGCGCGCATCATGGGAACAACCGCGTTTGTCATGTGAAAAATGGATTTCACGTTGATGTCGTACAGGCGGTCAAATTCGTCCTCTGTCACATCCAGCATGGGTTTGTTCACATGTGTCCAACCCGCGTTGTTTACAACAATATCCAATACATCGCCAAAATCGCGGGCGGTTTGTGTGGCGCGTTGAATATCGGATGATTTGGTGACATCACCCACAATCCCGACGCAGTCATTTCCCAACTTGCCTGCCATTTCTTGTGTGGCGGGTGCGTTGATGTCCATTATGGCAACACGCGCACCCTCTGCAATGAAACAGGCGGCAATTGCGGCCCCAAACCCCGATGCGCCCCCTGTAATCAGGGCGGTTTTCCCGGCTAATCGCATATGTCCAACCCGTTGATTGTTTTTATTTCTTTAGGCTGGAACGGATTGGGGCAGCTGTCAAGAATTCCCTTTGTGCACGGGCGAAATCAAATACACCGCCCCCAAGAGGGCGAGGGAGGCCATCGCAAGAGGGAGTGAGGTATATTGCGCCCCAAATCCGATGATCGCGGGGCCCAACAAAATGCCTGCGTAGCCCACGAATGTAACGGACGCGACGGCCATGTTTGGATCCATATCACTTTGCTGACCTGCGGCGGAAAACACCACAGGCACAAGGTTTGCAGCACCCAGGCCGATCACGGCAAAACCGATCAGGTTCAGGGTAGGGGATGGCAGGGTGGTGATGGCAATCAATCCCAAAACCACCAATGTTCCCCCACCCAGCAGGATCGCACGCCGCCCAATGCGCGGCACAACATAATCCCCCGACAGGCGGCCAATCACCATTGTTATGGAAAACGCGATATAGCCCAACGCCGCCTGTTCCATGGAAAATACAGCGCGTTCAATCATCAACAACGCGCCCCAATCCATAATCGCCCCTTCGATCAAAAATGCGATACCCGCCAGCAGGGCAAGCCATTTTACAATGCCGCTTGGGGGGCGAAACGGCTCTGGTGCATCGCTTTTGGTGATCAGATAATGGGATTGAACCCACAGGATCGCGATGATGACACTGCCTGTGACGCAGAGGGTCGCAATCAACGGCGCGACACCGTAACTGATCATCAGCGTCACAAACCCCGCGCCACAGATGGCACCAACGCTAAACATACCGTGAAACCCCGACATCAACGCGCGTTCACTGCGCTTTTCCACTTCGGCTGCGTGAATATTCATGGCGACATCCAATGTCCCGATCGCGGCCCCGAATATCAACAGGGTGATCGCAAGCGCCCAGTATTCGACAAGATATGCCAAAAATGGCAGGGCGCAAGCCATGATCAGGGCGCTGATTAGGATCATGGGCCGTGTTCCGTGTCGTGCGCACAGCCACCCTGTGATCGGCATTGAAATCACCGACCCAATCCCAAGGCACAGAAGCAATAGGCCCAAGGCCGCCTCATCCACGCCCGTGTTGGCCTTGGCAAAGGGAATGATCGGTGCCCAAGAGGCAAAGGCCAAACCATTTGCGATAAATGCAATGCGCGTCGCGTTCGCCGCGGATCTAAGTGATCCATCCGTTGTCATTATGTCGATCCCAGTTCAGAAATTTGCGCGACGTTATCCGCCGAAATCCGCAAAAGTAAACGATTGAGTGATCAGGGTTACAAATTTTTTCCTGTTTCGCATAGAAAAGTGAAATTAATCGTTGGTTTGGCGCATATGGCCCAAGATTAGGGTTGATCCCGCCCAGATAGCCAATTAGGAAAGCGCAAACAGTTTTTGGGCTGCCTTCGGGTGGCCTCTTATCTTTCGAGAGGATGTCAATGCAAGTCACCGAGACCCTGAACGAAGGCCTAAAGCGCGCCTACACAATGGTCATCACCAATGCCGATTTGGAAGCAAAGGTTGATGAAAAACTGAAAGAGGCCCAGCCTCAGGTTGAGATGAAGGGCTTCCGCAAAGGCAAAGTGCCTATGGCGATGCTGAAAAAGCAGTTCGGCCAACAAGTGATGGGCG
>JAKMGV010000177.1 GCA_022424725.1 Paracoccaceae bacterium | reverse complement strand
CTCATTCACTCTCTCCTGCGTTTATGACTTTGGGGTCCATGTTAATCCTGCGGGATCTTGGGTGGCACGAACGCGGTATAATGCGGCTTCGCCCGTCATGGATGGTGTTACAGTGTGGTGCATGCCCTCGGGGATGGACATGGTATCACCCGGTGCCAATGTGGTTTCCCCACTACCCCAGCTGATTTTCCAATGGCCACGCACGGGCATTAGGACGGAAGGTAAATCATGTGATACTGCCTCGTTTAGGCAGGACGCGCGTGTCATGAATTGAACCTCAAACCCTGGTTTGTCGCGCAACAATCCCGTTTCGCCAATCACTGTGACAGGGGCGCGATCGGCATAGGCGACCATGTCCCAATACCGCGCAACATGGTTGGGCAACACATCTGCCGTTGTGGGTTCGCCGCGTTTTGCCAAATCGCCTTGTCTCATCATCGGCATAGGGTTTACCCCATCTGGTAGGGCCTCACCCTTTTTTGTATCGTAAAGTTTGCCGTTTTCGCCAAGGATTAAACCATGATCGGCTGCATCCTCGATCACTTGTGGGGCCCAATGTACGCCGCCCCCTGCATCATCTCCACCAAGTATCGCCATGATCATCCCATAATCGGTTCCGATGTTTTCAAATCCGCGAAAAATCCCCGTGGGGATGTTGAAAATATCCCCCTGTTCCAGTGTCACTTCACCTGCGTTCCCATTACGCCCCCAGAAAAAGCGCCAGCGACCTGAAAGGACAAAGAACACTTCGGCTGTGTTGTGATCATGAAGCGAGTTTCGGCATTTTGGGGGCTGACCTGCCGCGCCGATGTTGAACCCGTGGGGGATTGAAATATGTACATGTTGATCGGCACTTTCCGACACACCGCCGCCGATAATGGTAAAGTTTTCCTTTTGGTCGCTGCCCGGTGTGTGAGCATCGATGAATGCGGTTTTGCAGGGTTTCAATTCGCCGTAGCGAACGATACGTCCGTCCATTGAATTCTTTATCATTTGTTGTTCCCCTTTATCTACATGCGTCTTGTTTTGGGTCTTAGCCGCCTGTTTTTAGAATAATTTGTTTCCATACCGCTGTTTCATCAAACAATGTCCATTCACGGCGTAATTTGGGTTGGCCACCGATCACAGCGCCGAATTCAGCGTGGCTGGCGCCAAGGATAAATACCTCGGCCCCTGTGGGCGTGCCAAAGCTGCCCCAACCTTCGTGTTTACCATGCAGTGTCCAACGCAGTGCGGCGCGTGGTGGCATATCAGGATCATCGCGCCCGATTTGGTGTTGGATTTTGAATTCCGCGTTTGGAAAGGCTGCGCGCAAACCCATCCAGAATTGATCAGCGCCGTCATGGGACAGGGTGCTGATTCCGCCTGCATATTCCAAATTTGCGGCACGGTCATATTCGTCGGGGATCACGGTGAAATCCGCGTTCATCATGCGCGTCATGATGTCCGCGAACCGTTGACCCCATTCATTGTCGTTTCCTGTTCCCTTATAGGGGCCAACAACATCGTTTGTAGGCGTGTAAGGGGTAACACAGTTTTCAAAACCTCCTTCGCGTTCAATCAGGTCGCGGGCATAATCACGCGGATCAATCCCCAATTGGCGCACAATCGCGCCCTGATCTCGGATCAACCATTCATCATCGATTTGGTTATTTTTTGCGTGGCAATCTGCAATGATACGATAATGCAACTTTTTGCCTGTGGGTGCTCCATAAACACCCGGATTTGCGTGGGTCGCCGTTGAATGCAAACGGTGCGAGCTGAGCATGCCATCCTCGGGCGTACCAGACCAAATGACATCCTCGCCAAATAGCGTGCGATCGGGGAACTCTGCCAGTGTCGCCATTGTGGCCCCAATCACGTTTTGATTTCCAACAACCACCGATGAAGGCGAGCGCACGATGATATCAGGCGCGTAATAGTCGTGCAGGGTAGCAATTCCGCGATCTTCCCAAATTTCTTTCGTGATCCCGATAATATAGTCAGGAAAATCGCTAAATTTGTTGCTGAAACCTCTCATCTGTCGTCTCCTATTTTCGCTCTTGCCGGGTCGAGGATCGAATGATCAACGGGCTGTCGATTTGTATCTTTTTCGGTATCATTTGTGTTGGATTTTCGATGTGATCCAAAATTGTTGCGACGGTCTGTTCAACCATCAGATTTGCGCGCTGCCTGACCGTTGTTAGATCATAAGATCGCCATGCAGCAGGGGGCACATCATCATATCCAACTACGGAAATATCCGCGGGCACCCGCAACCCCAGATCGTGACGCAAAATATCCATCACCACAAAGGCCATGTGGTCATTGGCCACGAAAACTGCATCGGGGCGTTCATTTGCGGGTTTGTCAAACATGGCAAGCGTTGCTGTTTTTGTGCGATCTGCATGGAAATCGCCCACCTCACGTGCAGAGAGTGTTTTGTTGTGGGTCGCGAGCCCCGAAAGGAAGCCCGCCTCACGATCCCGTTGGGTTGAGGCACCTTCCCATCCCGCGATGTAACCAATGCGTTCATGTCCCAGATCACACAGCAGATGCGCCACCTTGCGCCCCCCCTCAAAATTGTCAGAGGTGACCGAGGATATGTCATCCATGTCCTGTGATCTGTTAAACAGGACAACCGGCACGCCTGCCGCCTGACAGCGCGAACCGATTTCGGAACTTAGCGCGACAGAGGCCATGACAATTCCGTCCACCTGATAATCCAGAATTTCATCGACAACCGAACTGATGTTGCCGGCTGTTTGCGAGGCCATGAAAATCAAAACGTGATAGCCGCGTTCCTGCAGGGCGTTGGACAGTTTTTCCAAGGCCTCTGGATAGAAATAGTTTTCCAGATAGGCCACGACCAAACCGATGATCCGACTTTTGCCCGACACCATTGCGCGGGCCAACACGTTGGGGCGATACCCCAATTCCGCGGCGGCGGTTTTCACTTTTTCGGCGGTTTTGGCAGAAACGGATGCGCCGGGGGTGTAAACGCGGCTGACCGCAGACTGCGATACGCCTGCGCGTTTTGCCACCTCTAGTGATGTCACCCGTTCCACCATGCTACAGATCAGACCTCGTAAATTTTATGCGCCCAATCAGGCATATGGATTACCGCTTGGTTTTCAGTTTGCACACAGGTCATGTTAGTTTCCCGCCATATGTTTTATCCGTTCCATCAGGTCGATCCCCATCTGGTGAAACAGATGGATCATATCCACAAACACCCAGTTTTCGATAAATTGGCCGTTTTCTTCGCGCCAAAAATCAATGCCATTCACACCGCATCGCGCCTGTGTTGCGCTGTTTCCAAGATAAGGACCAGTGTGGGTGAGGGTGACGCCCGGCATACTGGATGCGCCGACAAATGTGCCCTCGGCGATCAGGTTATCTAAATCACCGACCGTGCGGTCGGGAAATGCAATCAACCAAGGACGCTGGTGTAAATTTTCGAATTCTTTGAACGACAAACAGGCCCCAATGCCACCCGGTCCATACCATTTCAGATTGGGATGAAAATAATCCGCCATACCCATGGATTTCAGATCAGATTGGTCAAATCCGTTTAAGCCTCCAAAAATGAACTCCCTTGCATAGTCGCGTAATTTATCCGACTGTTCCGCATCCTGTTTGGTGATCAAATACCCATCACACCCCGTGGGTGCAGGATAGACATGTGCGACCCCCCTTGGTTTGGGAAGGGGTGATAGGTTGATTTGCTCCAACCAATCAATCACATCAATGATCGTCTGAATGCGGATGATTTTGCCCGCTTCATCAAATTCCAAAAATTCACCCCACCGCAGGCGTAGGGGTATGTTGCGGGCGGGGATAACGCCAAGGTCCTCAATTTGTTTTGTATGCAGATACCCTGTGCCGCCAACCCAATGACGGCCATCTGTTCCCCAATCCGCACGTCCATCCGAAACACCGCCCATCACGATGTGTGATTCACGATGAACCTGATCAAAGGCACTGTAAAATGGGGTGGCAAAGGATGTCACATACTCTGACGCGGTTCGTGTATCTGCAAAAGGCGCAAAGCCATCCCAACGCAGATCGTCCGCAAGAAACTGTTGGATATCCGCGGGCGTTTCAGAAGCCTTGTCAAGGGCTCCCCAAAACGCGATTGCGGTTTGTTTATTACGTTGGTTCAACTC
>JAKMGV010000057.1 GCA_022424725.1 Paracoccaceae bacterium | reverse complement strand
AGACCCAACAATCCCGAATAAAAAAATGTGCGCGATTGATAATGTTGTTCAGCAACCAAGCAAACAAGCGCAGGCACCCACATGGCAAGCGCTGCAATGCACATCAATTTTAGGAATAAGGGAAGGTTTGAAAACGCGCTTTGCATATCAACAACCGCGCCGATCAGAAAAAGTCGATGGAAACCTGAAGCAACCGTTCCAGTTCAGGTACGTCTTTGGCCAGTGCGAAGATCGCAAGGATATCCCCATCTTCGATCCTAAGGCCCCCAGTTGGTTTCACCATTTCGCTGTTTTTCAAAACTCCGCCAATCAACACACCTTCGGGGAAGTTGATGTCGCGAATGCGTTGCCCCGCGATGGGTGAAGTGTTTAAAACCTGTGCTTCGATCACTTCTGCCTCGGCATCCCCAATCGAATACACATCGCGCACACGACCATGGCGGATATGGCGCAAAATGGAACTGACCGTTGTGGCACGGGGGTTGATATGCGCATCAATGCCCAAGGTGCCCATCATGGACACCATTGTTGGGTCATTGATCAGAGCAATCGCCATTTTACAGCCCATGGATTTGGCACGCACGGCCGCCAGCATGTTGGTTTTGTCGTCATCAGTAATCGCCAAAACCGCATCAGCGCGTCCAATTCCCGCCTCGGTCAACAGGGTACTGTCCAACCCATCACCGTTCAGCACGATTGTGCGTTCCAATGCGTCTGCGGCCTCTTCCGCGACAGAACGATTGCGCTCAATCACCTTGATGCGCATACGGCGATCATCTTGTTCAAGGGCTTGGGCCACACGTTGTCCCACGTTTCCGCCCCCGATGATGACAATGCGTTCTTGCTTTGCGGTGGATTTGCCGAAAATTTCAGTGGTACGCAGGCGATCCTGATGATGACACATCACGTAACATTCGTCACCTGGAAACAATTGATCGCCCGCCTCAGGAGCAAACAAAACCCCCTGGCGGCGCACACCCACCACAATCGTGCGCAGCGTTGAAAACAAATCTGTCAATTGCCGCAAGGGCGTGTTGATCACAGGGCAGCTTTCATCCAGCCGAAATCCCAGTAATTGCGCCTGTCCATCCAGAAAACTTTCTGTATCAAACGATGTGGGCGTCGACAGGCGTTTTAACGCGGCCTCGGCCACCTCAAGTTCTGGGGAAATCACAACATCAATGGGCAAATGATCCCGACGATAAAGATCGGAATAAATCGCATCCAAATAGGATTGGGACCGCAACCGCGCAATTTTACGGGGTACACCGAAAATGGAATGCGCCACCTGACAGACAACCATGTTGACTTCATCAGAGTGGGTGGCGGCGATGATCATATCCGCATCACTGGCCCCTGCCCGGTCCAACACATCTGGATATGAGGCAAACCCCGATACACCGTTCACATCCAAGGTATCTGTGGCACGCCGCACCAAGGCTTCGTTACTGTCAACAACAGTCACATCATTGCGCTCTCCTGACAGATGACGGGCAATTTGCCACCCAACCTGTCCTGCACCGCAGATCACAACTTTCATCTCAGTATCCTTCGACTACGAAACCAAGCAGTCAAATCCTTGTCAGATCGCGCAAAGGCGGTCAATCGAATTCGAAACTAGGCCTCTTCCGCTGATTTTGACTTGTTCCCTGAAACCACGCCCAGAGATTTTAGTTTTCGATGCAAGGCAGAGCGTTCCATCCCCACAAAATTAGCAGTTTTTGAGATATTTCCGCCAAAACGGTTGATCTGCGTGATCAGGTATTCCCGTTCAAAGGCCTCACGCGCTTCGCGCAGGGGCAGTGTTGCCCAATTGGCCGTCATACCGCCCCCGTCATTCGCGCCTGCTGATTTTTGCGTGTCTGTAGGGATTTCGTCCGCCGAAATCGCACCCGTTCCATCAGACAGGATCAAAATGCGTTCAATGACGTTTTTCAGCTGACGAATATTTCCGGGCCATGGCAGGGTTTGCAATAATGCCGCCGCATCATCGGACAGTTTGCGCATGTTCAACCCTTGGGTGTTATTGAAATGTTCAACAAAATGTTCGACCAGTTCTGGAATATCCTCGCGCCGTTCCTCTAAAGTTGGCACTTCAACTGGAACCACGTTTAGGCGATGAAACAGCTCTTCTCGGAACCGCCGTTCGGCAATCTCCACCTCAAGATCACAACTGGTCGAGGAAAGAACGCGCAAATCTACCTTGATCTGATCATTGCCGCCAACCCGTTGGAATTTCTGATCGACCAATACACGCAGGATTTTTGATTGGGTGACCAATGGCATATCAGCCACTTCATCGAAATAGATCACGCCGCCATGGGCTTGTTCTAACAACCCTTGCGCCCCGTTTTGATCGCCACTTTCGCGGCCAAACAGCACTTCTTCCATGCGATCGGGTTCGATGGTTGCACAACCCACCACAACGAACGGGCCAGCGGCGCGATCCGATTGGGCATGGATGTAACGCGCGGCGGTTTCTTTGCCCACGCCTGATCCACCGCGCAACATGATGCGGCTGTTTGATTTGGCCACCTTATCCAACTGCGACACCAGCGCACGGAACCCCACGCTGCTGCCGATCAAATCACTGACAGGCGCGTCCTTTTGGCGAAGGGTGATGTTTTCACGGCGCAAGCGTGATGTTTCCATTGCGCGGCGAATAACAACCAACAACTGATCTATGTTAAAGGGTTTTTCGATGAAATCATAAGCGCCCTGTTTGATCGCGGCCACCGCAATTTCGATATTTCCGTGCCCAGAAATAATCACAACGGGGACCTCCGGATAGTCGGATTTCACCTTTTTCAGAATATCAATCCCGTCCATATCGCTGTCTTTCAGCCAGATATCCAAGATCAACAAACCCGGAGGCTGGGACGTGATTTCGCCCATTGCATCCTCGGATGTGCCTGCCAAACGGGTTGTGTACCCCTCATCGATCAGGATTTCCGAAATCAGCTCTCGGATATCGCGTTCGTCATCTACAATTAAAATATCGCTCATTGCTCGTGCACCTTTTTACTTTTACGCCCCGCATCCTCGGCTTGTAGTTTGGGCAATTCGATGGTGGCCGCAGCACCCACATGCTGCGTATCACCAATGGGTTCTGCATCATCCAAGCGAAGCACCCCTCCGTGCTCTTCGATGATTTTCTTCACAATCGGCAGGCCAAGACCCGTCCCCTTGTCCCGTGTGGTGACATAGGGTTCAAACAGTTTGGCCCGATCTTGTGGAAGTCCTATTCCATTATCGCTGATCGTAATGGACACCTGCGTGTCCAGATCCGTCAATGAAATTGATATCGCTGGTGTCAGATCCAGTGAAACGCCCTTTTCAATACGGGTTGCAATGGCTTCACCAGCGTTTTTAATTAGGTTGGTCAGCGCCTGCGAAATCATGGTCGCATCCAGGCTTAGGGGGATCACCTGATCTGGGATATCGATATGGAAGGTCACATTGGGTTGGCCCGCCTGCTGTAAAGTCACCGCCTGATTTAGGATGGCGACAATGTCTTCGCGCTGTTTCACGGCCTCTGGCATGCGGGCGAATTTTGAAAACTCATCCACAATGCGGCGTAGATCAGTTGTTTGCCGCACGATCACTTGTGTCATGCGCTCCAAATCATCGCCATCCGCATCCAATTTCGGGCTGAATTTTCGACGAATGCGTTCAGCAGACAGCTGAATCGGCGTCAGTGGATTTTTGATCTCATGGGCAATGCGACGTGCAACATCCCCCCATGCGGCCGAGCGTTGCGCCGCCACCAAATCCGTCACGTCATCAAAGGCGATCACGTAACCTTCTAATGCACCACCTTCGGATGTGCGTGGTGCTACGCGGACCAGTAAATTTTCCAATCGGCCCCCTCTGACGACCTTGACCTCATCTTGAACGCTGTCGTTTCCACTTTCTTTCAGGCGTGCGAACAAGGGGGAAAATTCGGGAACAACCACCTCAAGATGATGTTCTTTGTGTTCTCCCACGGCCCAGCCCAGCAAGCGGCGCGCCGATCTGTTGACGAAACTTACACGGCCTTGCGCGTCCAATCCCACAACACCCGAAGTGACAGATGATAAAACGGAATCAAACAGGCGGCGGCGTTCCTCGATCTGCGCGGTATTTTCCAACAACCTGTCGCGCTGTCCCTTCAGCTGGCGGGTCATTTTGTTGAAATATACGCTTAGTTGCGCGATTTCGTCGTCCCCTTCTTCTTCAAGAACTTGAGTCTCTAACTCACCGTCCCCAACACGCTGCGCCGCCCCAACCAATCGCCCAATGGGGCGCGACAAACGTTCCGCAAACCAAAGCGATAAAAGAGCGGACGACACGATCAGCAAAACCGCAAATGCCAAATACAAAAGGCCAAAGTTGAACAAATATAAATCGCGATCTTGTTCAAGTTGTTGGTAGAGCCGCGCGGTTTGCTGCGTTTGATCCAATAGGCCCAACAGCACGCCATCAACCTCGCGCGTGACATACAAATACTGGTCCCCAAATCCACGCAACGACACCAAGGCACGCAGTTCGTTGTTTTCGTAATCACGGATCAGGTGCACGTCCTCAAACGCCAAATCAAAGGCCTGTGGCGGTGGCATTTCATAGTCGAATTTGTAACTGCGAAATCCCCGCAGGCGCAGTATTCCGTCGCCCGTTATCACAAAGGCCTCTTTCAATCCGCGTTGAATGGATTGCTGTCCACGGTCCAATTCCTGTCGAATCGCACCTGGATCCTCAATACGCTGTGCCGCTTTCACCTGCTCTAGGCGACGACCCAGTGATTTTGCATCCTCTCGCAGGCCCGATGTTTGTTCAAATTCATAAGCCTGTGCCGCATCCAAAGACACGCGGATTACGTTTTGTACGCGATCTGAAAACCATGCCTCAAATCCCATGTTGATCGAAATGGTTGCAAACACGGCGACCGTGATCGTTGGAACCAGCGACATTAACGTGAAAAAACCCGTCAGACGCAGGTGCAATTGCGAACCAGCGGACTTTCGCCGCCGCTGTGCGATAATGGCCATAATGCGTTGAAACAACAGCCCGATGATCAACAGGACATAGACCAAATCACACATCAAAATAATGCGAAGTGCCGTGCCACGTGATCCCGTATCAAGAGGCCCCAACAAAAGGTAAGTGGCAACCGCAAGAACGGGCCCTAAGATAATCATAATAAAGGTAAAATAGCTTTGCAGGCGCTTTAATTTGCGCAGGTTGGAATACCTTATCCAACGACTATTCCGCAGTATATCAGCCAAATAAACTCCCCAGACGCCTTACGTGGACCGCCGCCTGTCGCCTGTGTAACATAGTTGTTGCGGAATTACATCAGTTTTCGCCGCCGCGTGACTTTTATGTCGAGTTCGTTAATCTTTTTGCGAAGCGTATTGCGGTTAATCCCAAGCAAATCGGCGCATTTCGCCTGATTGCCCCCCGTCGCATCCAGCGCGATTTCAATCATGGGCGCTTCGACCTCTCGCAAGACGCGCGCATGTAATCCGGGTGGCGGCAGATCCCCTCCATGCAAATCGAAATAGCGACGCAAATGGCGTTCTACATCTGCGCTGAGTTTTTCACCCCCGCGATGGGGAAGTTTATCTGCCTCCGGCTGCATCCGCAGGGCGGCTTCGACCTCGGCTTTGGAAATCCGCGTTTCCTGCGCCGTTAACCCCAATCGCCGCACAATGTTTTCTAATTGGCGCACGTTTCCTGGCCAAACATATTTGCGCATCAGGTCCAATGCATCTTCGGACAGTCGACTGGTGCTTGCGCCATCACGATCTAATTTTGCCAAAAAGTGATCGGCCAATAGTGCGATATCTTCGACGCGCTCGCGCAACGAAGGGACATCGATGGTTGCCCCTGCAACGCGATAATACAAATCATCCCGCACCAAACCGTCGCTTAACGCGCTGGGCACATCCCCCTGTAGGGTGCCGATAAAGCGTGGTGCATGCTCCCCCGAATTGTCAATCATCGTAACAATACGCGCCTGTACGTTTGGGGGAAAATCACCAATTTCCTCGAATACGATTGTCCCACCTTTGGCCCGCGCCAACACTTTGGCAGGGCCGTCAAGATCGGTTAAATCATCGGCCCCCACTGAAACAAAGGGTAAATTGCGACGATCTGAAAAGTTATGGAGCAGTTTTGCAACCAGGCTTTTGCCGGTTCCACTTTCACCACTAACAAGGATCGGCAGGTCCGAATTCATAATGCGCGCAATCGTGCGATAGAGTTCCTGCATGATTGGGGTTGTCCCAACCAACGGCAAGGCCCCATCCCCCGCACCATCGGTCCCCTGTTCCGGACCGCCCCGAGACAGCGTTCGACGGGACTGCAGTGCCTTGCCCACACGGGTCATCAAATCGGGCAGATCAAAGGGTTTTGGCAGATAATCAAAGGCCTTGGCCTCATTCGCCTGAATGGCCGTCATGATTGTGTTTTGCGCCGAAATTACAATCACGGGCAGGCCAGGACGATCTTGGGCAATTTTTGGCAACATCTCGATCCCATTGCCATCTGGCATCATGACATCGGTGATCACTGTGTCGCCTTTGCCCTCGGAAATCCACCGCATCAATGTGGTCAAACTGGATGTTGCATGCACATTGCATCCCGCTCGCGTCAAGGCCTGTGTCAAAACCGTCCGAATGGTGCGATCATCATCTGCAATCAGTACGGTACCGTCCATCTGTTACGCTCCTTTCTGTGTCGTCGCCATGGGCAAAGACATTCTAAAAACTGTGCGCCCAGGCACGGAATTCACAGAAATCCACCCCCCGTGATCCGAGATAATTTTTGACGCGAGCGCCAATCCCAACCCCGTTCCGTTTTCACGTCCCGACACAAAGGGATCAAAAATATCGTTCTTTATTTCATCGGGCAAACCGGGGCCGTCGTCCCAAACCTCGACCTGCAAAGGAAGCGCTTGGCCCACACTGTCAGACCTGCGCAAGCGGAAGGAATGTTCATAATACGTGCGCAGGCGAATGGTCCCGCCCTGCAGGCTGGCCTCGGCTGCGTTTTTCACAAGGTTCATGATCACTTGCATCAACTGATCAATATCCCCCAAGGCAGGAGGCAAGGATGGATCATATTCATCGGTGATTGTCATATGCGCCCCAAATCCCAATAGGGCCGAACGGCGCACGCGATCCAAAATATCATGTAGGTTCACGGGCTGTCGAATGGGTTCGCGCAGATTTCCAAACTGTTCGACCTGTTCAAGCAATTTTACGATGCGCCGCGTTTCTTCGACGATCAAATCAGTCAGTTCAAGGTCTTTGGGCTCAAGCCCCATGGACAATAACTGCGCGGCCCCCGTAATCCCTGCCAAGGGGTTTTTGATTTCATGAGCCAACATTTCGGCCATACCAATCGCGGATTTGGCCGCCGATTTCACAGTTTGGGTTTGTGACATCCATCCCGCCAATTCGCGCGGGGCGATTAACAAGATCATAAACCCGGGATGCTCCAAAACGGGGGCGAATTTCAAATTACACTGCAATGGCGCACGATCCCCAGTGCCCACATCCACATCATTTACAAACAGCGGCGTGGAATGTTCCCGCGCACGATGATACGCAGCCTCAAGCGGGGCGTCCACCATCAGACGATCAAACAAGGGAACACCATTGATTGCGCGGTTTGATGTATTAAAAAACCCTTCGGCCGCGGGATTGATTTCGGCAATCTTATCCCCAGCATCCACCAAAATCGCCGGAATGGGAAGCGAGGCCCAAATGGTATCTAATGCGGCATGCATTACGCGGCCTCCTGTAGAATTGCACCTGACAAGCGATCAAAGACATCCTGCGGATCATTTGCCGTTAATATTGCGCGTCGCATTTGGCGGTCTGTCTCTGCCTGATCCATGTACCACCCCAAATGTTTGCGCGCCACACGCACCCCTAAATCTGTGCCGTAAAACCCCAAAATCGCATCATAATGGCCTGCGATCATGTCCACCAGTTCCGCGCCTTTGGGAATTTTGGGCATGGGCGAACCTGTTAGGGCATGCGCAATTTCCGCAATCGCCCATGGCCGCCCTTGTGCACCACGCCCGACCATGACACCATCGGCCCCCGACCGCGCCATGGCGCGTATTGCATTACCACTGGACACAATATCTCCATTTGCGATCACAGGGATGGACACCGATTGCTTCACCCGATTGATTGCGGCCCAATCCGCATGTCCTTTGTAAAACTGACAACGTGTGCGCCCATGGATCACGATCATGCGAATGCCCGCATCCTCGGCACGGCGGGCCAATTCGGGTGCGTTTAATAATGTGTCGTCCCAGCCCAATCGTGTTTTCAGCGTGACGGGCAAATCCACGGCGGCCACCACCGCCTCGATCAAACTCAGTGCATGATCCAAATCGCGCATCAGCGCTGATCCGGAATAGCCGTTCACAACCTTTTTCGCAGGACATCCCATATTAATATCAATCACCCGCGCGCCCTGATCCGCGATCAATTTTGCGGCCTCTGACATCCGATAGGGATCGCGGCCCGCAATTTGAACCGAGGTGTTTTCAACACCAAACCCCAATTCGGCCTTATCGCGCACCGAATATTTCGCATCGACCATCTCTTGGGATGCGATCATTTCACTGACGACCAAGCCCGCGCCAAAGGATTGCACCAAATTGCGAAAGGGCAAATCGGTTATGCCCGCCAGAGGCGCTAAAAACACAGGCAGCGATAGCTGCGTTGATCCTAAATCAATCGTCATGAGTATTTTTACCCCTTTATATAACCCCATGACAATGGCAAATCGCACAAAATAGGGGCAACAAATCTATATCGCCTATATTTTAGGCACATTCACCCTACCCCTCTTCCCATTGCAATTGCAAACCCTTGCGTCTAAACATCAACGAAAGGACGAAAACCATGACGATTGCCGCCATAATTGTTGCCGCAGGCCGTGGCACCCGCGCGGGCAGCGCCCTGCCGAAACAGTGGCACCCACTTTTGGGGCGGCGCGTTATTGATTGGACATTGGAGGCCTTTCACAATCACCCAGACATCTGCGAAATCTGTGTTGTTTTGCACCCTGATGATATCGAAACCGCCGATTTAAACGATGTCATCTTGACCACAGGGGGCGCCACGCGCGATGCATCCGTGAAAAATGGCTTGGATGCGTTGGCATCTGATGCGCCTGATCATGTTCTTATCCACGACGCCGCACGCGCCACAATCAGTGATACGGTGATTTCGGATGTCATCCGCGCGCTTTCCACCCAAGATGCGGCGGCGCCTGCTCTGCCTGTCACAGACGCGCTTTGGACGGGCGAAAACGGATTGGTCACGGGAACGCGTGATCGCACCGGATTATTCCGCGCACAAACACCACAAGGATTTGCATATGAAAAAATCCTAAACGCGCATCAGGCCAACAGCGCACCCGCCGCAGATGACGTTGAAATCGCGCGTCGCGCAGGGATGGATGTGGCCATCACGCAGGGCTGTGAAAGCAATCTAAAGGTCACCTATCCAGAGGATTTCGCCCGCGCGGAGGTAATATTAAGGAGTAGACAGTAATGGATGTTCGATTGGGAAATGGATATGACGTCCACGCGTTTGAGGCGGGCGATTATGTCATTTTATGCGGTGTGCGCATTCCCCATCACGCAGCACTTAAAGGGCATTCAGATGCAGATGTAGGCATGCATGCTGTCACGGATGCGATTTATGGCGCATTGGCCCAAGGCGACATTGGCCGTCACTTCCCCCCCAGCGATCCCCAATGGAAGGGTGCAGCAAGCGATATATTCCTGCGTCACGCAGGGGAATTGGCACGTGACATGGGATATGAAATCTCAAACATCGATTGTACATTGATTTGCGAACGCCCCAAAATTGGCCCGCACGCAGACGCCATGCAAAACACATTAGCGGACATTTTGAACATCGACGTCAGTCGGGTTTCGATAAAGGCAACCACAAGCGAACAATTGGGCTTTACTGGCCGCGAAGAGGGCATCGCATCCATCGCAACGGCGGCATTGATCAAACCATGATAAAACTGATTACGACAACATTTGGGGTTGGATACCTGCGCCCTGCCCCGGGCACATGGGGATCATTGGTCGCGCTGCCACTGGCATGGGGCGTTCATGAACTCTTTGGACTGATTGGGTTTATTGTGGCCTCTGCCATCGTGTTCTTTGTCGGATGGTGGGCCACGGCCCATCACACCAGCGGCAGCGATGATCACGACCCATCCGAAATTGTGGTGGATGAGGTGATTGGCCAATGGATCGCACTGCTACCTGTATTCATCGGTGCGGCGCATATGGGGGCGGACACCTTGGCGCTTTGGCCTGGTTGGGTCACCGCATTTATCGGGTTTCGCCTGTTTGACATCACGAAAATTGGCCCCATCGGATGGGCAGATCGCCGTGGTGACGCCTTGGGTGTGATGTTGGATGACGTGATTGCCGGTATCTTTGCCGCCCT
>JAKMGV010000176.1 GCA_022424725.1 Paracoccaceae bacterium | reverse complement strand
TGGACAGGGTTCTGTGTGAACTGCCCCGAAAGCCAAGTTACTATGCATACCGACCTGCGCGAAATTGGACCGACATATTATTTCGCGCCACCCCGCGTTTTTGAAAGTCAGCTGACCAACGTCATGATCCGTATGGAAGATGCTGGAAAGACCAAAAAATGGTTGTTCGATACTTTTATGGCGCATGCGAAAAAGGTGGGACCCGCGATTTTGGATGGGAAATCCGTGGGCCTAGTGGATCGCCTGAAATACGCCTTGGGTGAATTCATGGTCTATGGACCTCTGAAAAACACATTGGGTTTTTCAAACGTTCGGATCGGTTACACCGCGGGTGAGGCGATTGGCCCCGAAATTTTTGATTTTTACCGTTCTTTGGGAATTAATCTCAAACAGCTATATGGTCAGACGGAGGCCTCTGTTTTCATCACACAGCAACCTGATGGTGAAGTGCGCAGTGACACTGTTGGCATTCCCTCCCCAGGTGTTGAGGTGCGCATTGATGACAATGGTGAAGTTCTTTATCGCTCACCCGGGACGTTTGTGGAATATTACAAAAACCCAGAAAGCACCGCAGACACCAAAGATCCAGAGGGATGGGTGGCGACTGGGGATGCAGGTTTCTTTGAATCTGACACGGGGCATTTGCGCATCATCGACCGCGCCAAGGACGTTGGCAAAATGGCGGATGGCAGTATGTTTGCGCCAAAGTATGTTGAAAATAAGCTCAAGTTTTATCCAAACATCCTAGAGGCTGTCGTATTTGGGGCAGGTCGCGAAAAATGTATGGCCATAATCAACATTGATATGTCGGCTGTTGGAAACTGGGCAGAGCGTAACAACATCGCCTATTCCAGCTATCAAGAATTGGCAGGACATCCTCAGGTATTGGGTGCCATCAGAGGACATGTCGAAGAGGTCAACCGTTCAGTTGCACAGGATGACATGCTGTCAGGATGTCAAATTCATCGCTTCCTTGTCCTGCACAAGGAACTGGATGCGGACGATGGCGAACTAACCCGCACACGCAAGGTGCGCCGCAAGGTGATTGGTGAGAAATTCGAAGATTTGGTCAATGCACTTTATGATGGCAAGGACGAAATCTTTACCGAAACCGAAGTGACCTATGAAGATGGTCGCAAGGGCGCCATCAGCGCGACATTGACACTGTGCGATGCAACGACTATCGCACCTGCCCAAAAAATTGCGGCAGAATAAGGGGTGAATTGATGCTAGATCAAGAACAAGTATACGTGACAGCAGACGGTCGTCAGATCGGTGGCACAGTCATGGATATGCGTAATATTACCCTGCGTTTTGGGGGCGTTACGGCGATTAAGGACATCAGCTTTGATATTCGTGAAGGCGAAATTCGCGCAATCATCGGACCAAATGGTGCGGGTAAATCATCTATGCTGAACGTCATCTCGGGGTTTTATGTTCCCCAAGAGGGCGAAGTTTATTTCCGTGGTCAAAAACGTGCACCCATGCGACCCTATGAAGTGGCGCGTCAGGGAATCGCGCGGACGTTCCAAAACATCGCCCTGTTTGAGGGGATGAGCGTTTTGGACAACGTCATGACAGGACGCCTTACCCAAATGAAAGCCGGCATTCTGTCCCAAGCCTTGTGGCGTGGTAAGGCCGAAAAGGAAGAGGTTGAAAACCGTGAAATCTGCGAGAAAGTCATTGATTTTCTTGAGATTCAACACATCCGCAAAACGCCTGTTGCGCGGCTTCCTTATGGTCTAAAGAAACGTGTCGAATTGGCGCGTGCCTTAGCGTCTGAACCAAAACTGCTTCTTTTGGATGAACCCATGGCGGGGATGAACGTTGAAGAAAAAGAGGACATGAGCCGCTTTATTTTGGACGTGAATGACGAATTTGGCACCACAATCGCACTGATAGAACACGATATGGGGGTTGTTATGGACCTGTCAGATCGTGTTGTCGTGATGGATTATGGTCGCAAAATTGGTGATGGCACACCGGATGAGGTGCGCAACAACCAAGAGGTAATCGACGCCTATTTGGGGGTCTCACATGACTAAAAAATATCAATGTGTTTTACGACGGTATCACGTCGGTATCGTGTTGGTGCTGAAAGAGGAGCGTGCAAATGCCTGAACAACTCGTCTTTGCGATGGAAGTTTTCTTAAACGGGCTTATGGCAGGGGTTCTTTATGCCTTGGTCGCGCTCGGATTTGTCTTGATCTATAAGGCATCTGGTATCTTCAACTATGCTCAAGGTGTGATGGCCCTGTTCTCTGCTATGACATTGGTTGGCATAATGGAGGGACAGGTTCCCTTTAGCCACCTGATCAACGCAATACTGGGTACTTCGGTACACCATTTTGGGTGGCACTTACCTGCGGTTTTGGCAATTCTGCTGACCATGGGAGTTATGGTATTGCTGGCATGGTTGGTTCAAGTGGTCATTTTTAGGCATCTTGTGAACCAAGAACCGATAATTTTGTTCATGGCGACAATCGGACTTGCATATTTCTTAGAGGGCTTTGGTGATTTGATGTGGGGGTCCGATATCAAAAAACTGGACGTTGGTTTGCCACAGGGTATCAATCTGTGGATTGATGAAACCACTTTTAACATCTTCGATTACGGCTTCTTTATCGATAATCTTGATATCGTAGCTACGATCATTGCTGCGATACTTGTGGGGATATTGGTTGTATTTTCTCAATATACCAAGCAAGGCCGCGCGATGCGGGCGGTTGCGGATGATCACCAAGCGGCACTTTCCGTTGGTGTATCGCTAAGCTTTATTTGGGTGATGGTCTGGTCCGTCGCAGGGTTCGTTGCCCTGGTTGCAGGTATTATGTGGGGAGCAAAGTCTGGCGTACAATTCTCGCTTTCTTTGATCGCGCTTAAGGCATTGCCTGTTTTGATGTTGGGTGGCTTTACGTCGATCCCTGGCGCGATTGTTGGTGGCCTGATCATCGGCGTGGGTGAAAAGCTATTTGAATTTGCGATTGGCCCAATCATCGGTGGGGCGACTGAAAACTGGTTCGCTTACGTACTTGCGCTCGTCTTTCTTGTATTTCGCCCACAGGGTCTGTTTGGCGACAAAATCATCGAAAGGGTGTAATGGGATGATACACAAAAACCAATATTTGTTGACTAAGCCAATTGGATCAATTCTTTGCTCGGAGGCGAAATAATGTTCTACCGCGAGGCTGGAGACTTCAAAACATCCTATCAAGATGACAACCAAACTTTTCCGATCAAATTTGATCGCTATAGGTACTATTTTGTGTTGTTAGTTGCATTTGCGATCATCCCGTTTATCATAAATGATTATTGGGCAAATGCTGTATTTCTACCCTTTTTGATCTACGCTATAGCTGCCATTGGGTTAAATATTTTAACCGGCTACTGTGGGCAAGTGTCTCTTGGAACTGGCGGTTTCATGGCGGTGGGTGGATACGCGATATATAAATTAATGACAGCATTCCCTGATGTGAATGTGTTTTTTCATGTTATCTTAGCTGGCTTGGTTACTGCATTCGTTGGGGTATTGTTTGGCTTGCCATCCCTCAGGATAAAAGGCTTTTACTTAGCTGTTGCGACACTCGCTGCGCAGTTCTTTTTAGTCTGGCTTTTCAATCGTGTACCATGGTTTTATAATTACTCCGCTTCTGGGCAAATAACAGCGCCAGAACGAACAGTGTTCTCAAATCCTGTAACTGGAGCGAATTCAGAGCCTTGGATGGTGTACCTGTTTTGCTTGGTTTTTCTTGTGATGCTCACATTAGTCGCTCGTAATCTGACGCGCGGCGCTTTAGGCAGATCTTGGATGGCAATCAGAGATATGGATATTGCGGCTGAGATTATTGGCGTTAATCCACTTAAAGCGAAATTGTCAGCATTCGCTATAAGTTCCTTTTACGTGGGCGTTGCAGGCGCACTCTATTTTTCGGTCTACCTTGGAGCCGCAGAAACTGAAGCATTCGGAATTACCAAATCCTTCAATATACTATTCATGATAATTATTGGCGGTCTGGGCTCGATATTTGGTAGCTTTGCAGGTGCGGCTTTTCTTGTTTTGTTGCCAGTCGTTTTGAAGAATGTCTTAGTTGCATGGCTTGGATGGCCAACTGACCTTGCCGCCCATCTAGAATTTTTGATTGTTGGCGGTTTGATCATAACTTTTCTAATTCTTGAGCCACATGG
>JAKMGV010000175.1 GCA_022424725.1 Paracoccaceae bacterium | reverse complement strand
ACACGGTGAACCCTGCCCTTGGCATTCCGGATATCACAGGACCAGAGGGATCAACCGATCCCACGGCAAATGCCCTGCCTGCGTGGGACTTGATTGCGGGAAATATGTGTGTTTCGGCCCTTCTTGCGGCAGAGCGTCATCGCCTGCGCCACGGCACAGGGCAGGCGGTTGATCTGAACCTAAAGGATGTGGCATCCGCCGTGATTGGCCACCTTGGGATGATCGGGGATGCAACCCTGAATGCGCAAGAGCGCGGGAAATCGGGCAATGCGCTTTATGGCGCGTATGGACAGGATTTCTTGTGTGCGGATGGGCGTCGCATCATGATCATTGGGCTAACCGAACGTCAATGGCGCGGGATCGTTAAGGCGACCGACAGTGCCGAGGTGATGCAGCGTTTGGCGCATGAACACAAAGCCGATCTGAATGACGAAGGTGCGCGCTGGGCGATGCGCCATCACATCACAGCGCTTCTATCCCCATGGTTTCAAGAGCGTAACCTGACGGACATCGCGCCCCTGTTTGATGCGGCGGGTCTGACGTGGTCAGAATTTCGGACAACAAAACGTGCCTTGGCAGAGGACGCGGACCTAAGTGCCGCAAACCCAATGTTTGTTGAAACACAACAGGGGACAAGCGGGTCCTATCTGGTCCCCAAATCGCCAATGACATTTGACGCCTGTGACACCCCAAATGCGGTCAACGCCCCGCAATTGGGGGAACATACCGAAGAAATCCTAGGTGATGTCGTCGGGATGAGTGATCGCGAAATCGCAAAATTGTTTGACGGTGGCATCGTGGCGGCCCCCACGTTTAATAAGCGTGCGGCATAGACCAAATCGCTCACGATTAAAAATTGACCATTCCAAAAGCGATCCCACCGCGCGATAAGGTTTTTTGACTTCAGATATTGCGCGGTCTGAGCGCGAGCAAGGGCTTATGCCCAAGCCACTGGAATTTGATCTGTCAATTCAAGGCACCCAGCCAATCGTTAGATTGGCATGGCGCTGCCCGCCCCGTCAAACCGCAGGTTTGCCTACGGCAAAACAGGCGGCGCCTTCGTCGCCACTTCGGGCAACTTGGGGGCTATTCCAGCGCATCATTGATGCGCCTGAATTTTAGTCGCTTTGGTATATCGCGCATGATCCCACGCCCGTCCCGTCAAGCCATACGTTTGCCTTCGGCAAAACAGGGCGGGATTTCAGGCCAACATTTTCGTGTCACCATCCACCGCAATCGCCTGACCCGATATGCGCCGTCCCGAGGGTGAGGCTAGGTACATGATTTGATCCGCGATATCTTGCGCCGTGACGTAATCCTTGATTGAGGTATAGGAAAAGGCGTCCTGCTCAACCTCGTCAAATGATTTGCCAAATCTTTGTGCCTTGGCGGACAAAACATTGCGCTGTCGGTCCCCCGCAACCAGCCCCGGCAAAATGGCGTTTACACGAATTTTGTCCGAACCAAGTTCAATGGCCAGTGATTTTGTCAGACCAATTACGCCCCACTTCGCGGCCGCATAGGGCGTGCGATAGGCAAAGCCATGCTTCCCTGCGGCAGAGGACAGGTTGGTGATTGATGCATCCTCACTTTTGCGCAAAGTTGGGATACAGGCCTTGGAAAAATAAAATTGGCTGTTCAGGCAAATGTTTAAACAGGCGTTCCAATCGGCGGCGTCAATTTCGTCTACGGGCAGCGTGGGGCCCGCGATACCTGCGTTATTGATCAAACAATCCAGTCCGCCAAGGTGAGTAATGGCAGCGCGACAAAACTTTTGCACCGCGGGTTCATCACCCACGTCAACCACCCGTGCCATGACATTTGGCAAGGCGGTTTTCAGCTCGTTCACAAAATCAGGATTGATATCACAAGTGACAACCATGGCGCCTTGCGCCACGAACCCTTCAACAATCGCGCGTCCAATGCCAGAGCCACCTGCGCTGACCAAAACCCGTTTGCCTGTAAGATCGAAATTCATATCCTATGCCCCTGTGTTAACACTCCATACGGAATTTAGATGAGAAAATAACACATCTGTCTGCGAAAGGGGCAGGATTTGTGAAATGTACTGATCAGGACGCACAAGGATCAGCACACCTTGGGCGCGATCAATGCCGCGCAGGTCATAGATGTCGGGATTTCCCGTGCCATCTGTGCTGAACACCTTTTCATAATCTGTCAGGCCATATTTGCCCTTGGCTGGACGTAAGGCGGGGTGCAGTGATTCCCAATAAATGTCACGAAACCCCTGTTGGTAAATCGCACGTAGATCAAGCAGATTATCAGGATCGTGCCCTGCATCGATACTGCGTTTGATGGGGGATTCAGGGTCGTTTTGTAGTTTGTCCAACAAAGACCACATTGTAGAAGTCGTATCACCCGCGGCAACTTCAGGAGCAAAGGCAAACAGGGTCCAGCGGTGGCCTACCTCAATTGCATGACCCAATTCCATTGGTTTCGCATCGGCCAATCGCACAACGGGTGCAGAGTGGAACCGTTCGCCCATGGGCAGGCCCGTTGCAAGGGATTGGTGATCATTCTTGCCCGTGATCACAGAGGGTTCATAACAAACGGTCAAACCTGCGGTAAACCGCCCCCCTTCAACGAATTTGCGTTGGATCATCGGGATTTCATCCTGCCCGTCATCTGATTTGGCGCTGACAGCACGGGACCATTGATGATCAAAATCGATCAATGCCTTGGCCGTTGCACGCCGTTCCTCTGAATAGGTCGCAAGCAGCATTGGGTCTGAATGCCCCTCTAGGACGGAAATCAGTTTCCAGCCCAAATTAAATGTGTCGCCCATCGATACATTCATGCCCTGTCCCGCCTTGGGGCTGTGGGTGTGGCAGGCATCTCCTGCTACAAAAACGCGGGGCGCGCGTGTGCGAATTTCGTCTTCTGGCACATCATCAAAACGGTCGGTCAGTCGGTGGCCGATTTCATAGATGGACCACCAAACCACCTCTTTCACGTCCAGCGTATGGGGGTGCAGAATACGTTGTGCTTTGGCGATGATGTCCTGTTCGCTTAATCCACGGTCCGCGACGCGCTCTGTCTCGGACAGTTTGTTCATTTCCACATAAAGGCGTACCAAATACCCACCCTCGCGCGGCAGGACAAGGATGCTGCCATCGTTCTGGGATTGGATGATAGATTTCATGCGAATGTCGGGAAAATCAGTGTTGACCAAAATGTCCATCACGCCCCAGGCCTGATGGGCGGCATCCCCGTGCAATTTGCCGCCGATTGCGCGGCGCACTGTGCTGCGCGCGCCGTCACATCCAACAACATATTTTGCGTGCACAACCTCTTTTCCACCGCTGCGATCCGCATCCGTGCGTTCAAGGTGAATGGTGACGGGGTAATCTCCCCCGTTTGAATTAATGCCCAAATCTGCGATCTTAAGATTGTAATCTGGTTCTAAGCGCGTTGGTGCGTTTTTCATGACATCTAAAAACATATCATGGATGCGTGCCTGATTGATCAGGACGTGGGGCATTTCGCTGATGCCCTCTTCGACGTCTTGTACGCGTCCTACACGGGCAATCTTTGATGGATCAGATGGGTTTGGTGTCCAGAACGTGGTTTCGTTGATCCAAACGGATTCACGGCTCAGCTTTTCTGCAAACCCAAAGGTTTGAAACATTTCCATGGACCGCACGCTGATACCATCGGCTTGTCCCTTTTCCATGGGGCCCGATTTTGGTTCAACAATCATGGTCGAAATGTTGGGGTAGCGTGCCAATTGCGCGGCCAAACACAGACCCGCGGGGCCACATCCCGCGATAATTACGTCCACGTGCGATGGAAGGCCATTTTCGCCAACAGCGCGCGCGGGTTCCGCAGGGGCGATGTCGGGATCGCCAGGAACAAAGCCGTTTAGATGATATTGCATGCCATCTTTCCTTTGGGTTGCGGTTCATTTGTGATGGTTATTAATAAATTTCTTTCTTTCATAATATTGTTATGCATAATAACATAAATCAAGAAGAATAAAGTCAACACATCAGGAGCGCACCCTTTGGGACAAGATATTCTACAAATCTCGGTTGAGGGGGCAATCGCCACACTGGTCATGAATAGACCAGAAAAGCGCAATGCAATGTGCGAAGAACTGCTGCACGCACTAGAGGCATTTTTTGCGGCCCCACCCAGCGGCGTGAAGGTGGCAATTCTAACTGGGACGGCGGGGC
>JAKMGV010000056.1 GCA_022424725.1 Paracoccaceae bacterium | reverse complement strand
CAAGCACGTCTTGGTCGTCACCACCGATCAAGGTGTCATTACCTGCTTCGCCATAAAGTTGATCAAGGCCTTCAACGCCTTCCAGACGATCATTGTCATCCCCACCCCATAGGCGATCATGCGAGCGACCGCCCATCAGCGTGTCATTGCCCGCGTCGCCATAGAGATGGTCCAAATGACTACCACCTTCGATATAATCGTAGCCCGCGCCACCGTGCAGATCATCAAGACCGCTGCCGCCCAAGAGTGTGTCATTGCCAATGCCGCCGTCAACCGTGTCCCATCCTTCGCCCGCATAGATGCTGTCAGCACCCGCGCCACCAGAAACAGTATCATCTCCCTTACCTGCGTTCAGCGAGTCGTTTCCATTGCCACCGTCGATATCGTCGTTATCATTATCGCCATAGATCGTGTCATTGCCCGATCCCCCCCAGAGTTCATCAGAACCATTGCCGCCGTGAATTGTATCAGACCCAATTCCGCCAGAAACAGTATCATCGCCATCAAGTGACCAAATGATATCGTCTAGGATCGTCCCTGTTTCACTATCATTGCCATTGGTCAGCGTGATCGTATTCGCCATGATAAACCTCCGTTTCGAAAATTAACTTTCTTCAAAAAATTGTTTCGCCTTTAAAATAGACAGGGCTTGCTGCGAAATTTTGCCCGTGGGCACAGGGGGAGCGAAGTCAAATTGATCCTTTGCAACCAACGCATTATGTGCTTGTGAAGATGCTGTGGCTGCGTTGTGAACTGAACGTCCATTAATGAACTTAATGCTATGCGACGCAAAATATTCAGAAGGAAAGCCGCTCTGCACCTTCCAATTCACACGTTCACCCGTTGCTGGAATTTTCGTATACAGTGGAAACGACAATGGCTGTGTTACGGCCACATCAGTTTTCTGTAATCTACGCGCTGCGTCAGAATGATCCGAATGACCATCCTCTTGCGGTAACAAACGCGTAATGCGTGCGATCTTCGGAAGTAACTCCGACATCGTCCGCCCCCTTAGATTTTAACAACACCACCTATAAAATACATGAAATCAATCCCTAAGTACATATAAACGTAACTTTAGGCATGAAATCCAGCATTTGTCGCCAAGATGGAAACAATAAATCTAGAACGGAATGTCGTCCGCGGCCGTGACAAATTTTGCGACCACTTTTTTAACGCCGGCCTTGTCAAAGGCGATTTCCAGTTTATCGCCTTCGGTTCCGATAACGGCCCCATAGCCAAATTTTTGGTGGAAAACGCGCACGCCTAAATCATAGGCAGGGACCGCAGTTGCGTCGATTGTCATATGGCGCGCTTCTTTGGCTTGGCTTACCCCTCGCTGACCTGCACGCTCTTGCATGCGTCGCCAGCCAGGAGAATTATAACCATCCGCGTTGGCCGCGGCCTCATGCAGGGACGAGGGTGTTGCCGCCGCCCCATATCCACCGCCGTATAAACCCGGAGGCGTCAACACCTCGACATGGTCATCAGGTAACTCATCAATAAACCGCGATGGCATCGAGGATTGCCATTGACCAAAGACACGCCGGTTTCCAGCAAATGAAATTGTGCAAATCCGTTCCGCGCGGGTGATCCCAACATAGGCCAATCGCCGCTCTTCCTCTAAACCCTTAAGCCCAGATTCGTCCATGGACCGCTGCGATGGAAACAAGCCATCCTCCCACCCAGGGAGGAAGACAACAGGGAATTCCAATCCTTTCGCGGCATGCAGGGTCATGATGGACACCTTTTCTTCGCCATCTTGGCTGTCATTATCCATGACCAAAGATACGTGTTCCAAAAACCCTTGTAGATTTTCAAATTGCTCTAACGCTTTCACCAATTCCTTTAGGTTTTCAAGGCGGCCTGCAGCTTCTGGTGTTTTGTCATTCTGCCACATCGTTGTGTAGCCGCTTTCATCCAGAATGATTTCGGCCAATTCCATATGTGTGATCGCCTGATCGCCTGCCATACGACCCCAGCGATCAATGCCATCAATCAACACGCGCAGTTCCGCGGCACCCTTTCCGCCCAACACTTTGTCCGCCAATGCGATCCGCGCACCATCAACCAACGACACGCCATTTTCACGCGCAACGTTTTGAATTTTCTGCTGCGCCTTATCACCCAACCCGCGTTTGGGCGTATTTACGATCCGTTCAAATGCCAAATCATCTTCTGGGCTTAGAACCACACGGAAATAGGCCATAGCATCGCGGATTTCCATGCGTTCATAAAACCGCGGCCCTCCGATCACACGATAGGGCAATCCAATCGTTAAAAAGCGATCTTCAAATGCACGCATTTGATGGGATGCGCGTACCAAAATCGCCATGTCTTCAAGCCCAAACGGCGTATTGCCGCGCGTGCCCCGTTGCATCGCCTCAATCTCTTCGCCAATCCAACGCGCCTCTTCTTCGCCATCCCAATGTCCGATTAGGCGAACGCGGTCTCCGCTGTCCAGATCGGTCCATAGCTCTTTTCCCAACCGCCCCGCATTGCCAGAAATCACGCCACTGGCGGCGGCCAGAATATGGGGGGTTGAACGGTAATTTTGCTCTAACCGCACAACCTTGGCGCCCGGAAAATCCTTTTCAAAGCGTAAAATATTGCCAACCTCGGCCCCCCGCCAACCGTAGATAGATTGGTCATCATCGCCCACACAGCAAATGTTTTTGTGTGCCCCCGCCAATAGGCGTAGCCACAAATACTGGGCAACGTTGGTGTCCTGATATTCGTCCACCAAAATGAATTTGAACCAGCGTTGATACTGCTCCAACACATCATCATGGGTCTGAAAAATGGTCACCATATGCAACAGCAGATCGCCAAAATCGACCGCGTTTAATTCCCGTAAACGCGTTTGATATTGCGCGTAAATCTCTGTGCCGCGGTTGTTGAATGCTCCCACCTCGGCACTTGGGACCTTTTCGGGGGTCCAGGCACGGTTTTTCCAATGGTCGATGATCCCGCCCATCTGTCGTGCGGGCCAGCGTTTTTCATCGATATTATTGGCAAGGATCAATTGTTTAATCAGGCGGTTTTGATCATCTGTATCCAGAATTGTGAAATTACTTTTTAATCCCACCAATTCCGCATGTCGGCGCAACAGCTTTACGCAAATCGAATGGAAGGTGCCCAACCACGGCATGCCTTCGATCTGCATCCCCAAAAGCGCGCCGACACGGTTCTTCATTTCCCGTGCGGCTTTATTGGTAAACGTCACCGATAAAATTTCGTTCGGACGCGCACGCCCTGTGTTCAGCAAATGCACAATGCGCGATGTCAGAGCCTTGGTTTTCCCTGTGCCTGCACCCGCCAACATTAGGACAGGGCCATCCATCGCCTCAACCGCTTCGCGTTGCGCGGGGTTTAGATCATCCAAATAGGGCGCGCCCCGCGCGGCCATCGCACGCGCCGAGAGTGAGGCCCCTTCAAAGGCATCCATTTCATCAAAACTGCTCATGCCCCTAAATTAGCTCGAAGTTTCGAAATTGAAAAGGGGATGTTCGACAAATGTTCTGGTTAATTTTTCACGAAAATTCACATCGCTTTGGCATGAGCATTCCACAGTTTACGCGCGCCCAGTCACCAACGCTGTGGGTTCCGCCCGAAGATCATCCGCATGAGGCCACATTTATGCAGTGGCCTGTGGATCCTGCGGTCTATACTGATCGCTATCATTTGAAACAGGTCCAAAGAACCATTGCGACAATTGCAAATACTATCAGCGCTTTTGAGCCTGTGATCATGTTGGCTGATGCGGCGTTTCATGCCTCGGCACGTAAACTTCTGTCGGATCAGGTGGCGTTGTGGAACATCCCCACAAACGATTTATGGTGCCGCGACAGCGGTCCGATCATTGCATTTGATGATACAGACCAACGTGTCGTTTCGCACGTTCAATTCAATGGATGGGGCAATAAACAACCCCACAATCATGACGCACAGATTGCGAAACGGGTGGAAGCGGCGCTTGATTTCAACGCAATTTCATCTGGTTTGGTGGGGGAAGCAGGCGGGGTTGAAACCAATGGCGCGGGCACATTAATCGCCCATGAGAGTTCATGGATAAATGACAATCGCAACTCAACCCTAAGCAAAGATCAGATTTCCAAACGCCTACTTGCCGCCTATGGCGCAGATCAAATCATTTGGTCAAAGGGTGTGGCAGGTTTGGACATTACCGATTACCACATCGACAGTTTGGCACGTTTTGTGGCCCCTGAACATGTGGTGGCCAACCTGCCTGCGCAGTTGAATACCTATGATCCATTTCACAGCACAGCCGTCGAAACAATCGCAACCCTGCGGGTTCGTGGTGTAACTGTGGATGTGATTGAAGAGCCCACAAAACCACGTGTGCGCGATTTGGATTTCGTGGCATCCTATGTGAACCACTATATCTGTAATGGCGCGATCATTATGGCCGAATTTGGCGATACGGACAGTGATCAACGCGCGGCTGCGTACATGGGCGCGGCCTATCCAGATCATGAAGTGATTCAGATCAATGTTGACGCCTTGGGCGAACTGGGCGGGGGCATTCACTGCGCTACGCAACAGCTACCCGCGCAAGGAAATTAGCAAAAGATCACTAACATTTTTCAAAACTTGCATCGATTGGCCTATTTCCGTACTTTATGCCTTTGTCCTGAAAATTATTGACAGTTCTGATTGACAACGCACCTTTCTGCATTGCAGCATTCGAAAAATTTCAATTGGCCCTGCCAATTTTGACGAAAAATAACGACCAATCTTGGGAGGGATCATGGCTGATTTCAAAAAAATCCTGATCGCCAATCGCGGTGAAATCGCAATCCGCATTATGCGTGCCGCGAACGAAATGGGCAAAAAAACCGTTGCCGTTTTTGCAGAGGAAGACAAACTGGGCCTGCATCGGTTTAAGGCAGATGAGGCCTATCGTATTGGCGAAGGCTTGGGCCCTGTTGCGGCTTATCTCTCGATTGATGAAATCATTCGTGTGGCCCGTGAATGCGGTGCGGATGCGATCCATCCAGGTTACGGATTACTGTCGGAAAATCCCGCATTTGTAGATGCCTGCGACAAAAATGGGATCACCTTTATCGGGCCCAAGGCCGAAACAATGCGCGCATTGGGCGACAAGGCCTCGGCCAGAAAAGTGGCCATTGCAGCCGATGTTCCCGTCATTCCCGCGACAGAAGTGTTGGGCGATGACATGGACGCGATTGCCAAGGAGGCCGCAGAAATAGGCTATCCCCTGATGTTAAAGGCATCATGGGGCGGTGGTGGCCGCGGCATGCGCCCCATCAATGGGCCAGACGAGTTAGAAGAAAAAATCCTAGAAGGTCGCCGCGAAGCAGAAGCCGCATTTGGCAATGGTGAAGGGTATCTGGAAAAAATGATCACCCGCGCCCGCCATGTCGAGGTGCAAATTTTGGGCGACAAACATGGCGAAATCTATCATCTGTGGGAACGCGATTGTTCGGTGCAGCGACGCAATCAAAAAGTCGTTGAACGCGCCCCTGCCCCCTATCTCAGTGATGCGCAGCGTCAAGAACTGTGCGAATTGGGCCGCCGCATTTGTGCGCATGTGGATTACGAATGCGCGGGTACCGTTGAATTCCTAATGGATATGGAAACGGGCAAGTTTTACTTTATCGAAGTGAACCCCCGTGTTCAGGTAGAACACACTGTGACCGAAGAGGTCACTGGCATTGATATCGTGCAATCCCAAATTCTGATCTCCGAAGGCAAAACCATTGCCGAGGCGACAGGCAAAGCCAGCCAAGAGGATGTGACCCTAAATGGACACGCCCTGCAAACACGGATCACAACCGAAGATCCGCAAAACAATTTTATCCCGGACTATGGCCGCATCACCGCATTTAGATCTGCGACCGGTATGGGCATTCGTTTGGATGGTGGCACGGCCTATTCAGGTGGTGTGATCACGCGATACTATGACTCTTTGTTGGTCAAAGTCACCGCTTGGGCCCCGACCCCGCAAAAGGCGATCAACCGCATGGATCGTGCATTGCGTGAATTTCGTATTCGCGGTGTGTCCACGAACATCGCCTTTGTTGAAAATTTGTTGAAACATCCGACATTTCTGTCCGATCAGTACACAACGAAATTTATTGATGAAACACCTGATCTGTTTTCGTTTGAGAAACGCCGCGACCGCGGAACCAAGGTTCTGACGTATATCGCGGATATTACCGTCAACGGACATCCAGAGACCGAGGGGCGCCCAACCCCTGCCGCAGACCTAAAAACACCAAAGCCACCCAGCCATGGTACCGATCTGGCCTACGGCACACGGAATTTATTGGAACAAAAAGGCCCGGCTGCAGTTGCGGATTGGATGTTGAAACAACAACAGGTTCTGATCACCGACACCACAATGCGCGACGGGCACCAATCCCTGCTTGCGACACGTTTGCGGTCAATTGATATGATCAAAGTTGCGCCAAGTTATGCGGCGAACCTGCCGCAACTATTTTCCATTGAATGCTGGGGTGGTGCGACGTTTGATGTGGCCTATCGCTTCTTGCAAGAATGTCCTTGGCAGCGTCTACGCGATTTGCGCAGTGCGATGCCAAACCTGATGACACAAATGTTGCTGCGCGCCTCAAACGGGGTTGGATATACAAACTATCCCGACAATGTTGTGCAATCCTTTGTGGCAGAGGCGGCCAAAGGTATTGATGTATTCCGCGTCTTTGACAGCCTGAACTGGGTTGAAAACATGCGCGTTGCGATGGATGCGGTGGTTGAGGCAAACAAAATCTGTGAAGGCACCATTTGTTACACAGGCGATATTCTGAACCCAGATCGCGCGAAATATGACCTGAAATATTATGTGGATATGGGCAAACAATTGCGCGATGCGGGGGCCCATGTTTTGGGCCTAAAGGATATGGCAGGCCTGCTGAAACCCGCAGCCGCACGTCAATTGGTAAAAGCGCTTAGGGAAGAGGTGGGATTGCCCATCCATTTCCACACGCATGATACATCGGGCGTGGCAGGCGCGACTATTTTGGCGGCCGCAGATGCGGGTGTTGATGCGGTGGACGCGGCAATGGATGCGTTTTCGGGCGGCACATCACAGCCCTGTTTGGGGTCCATCGTTGAAGCCTTGCGCAACACAGATCGCGACACAGGGTTAGACATTGAACGCATTCGCGAAATCAGCGCCTATTGGGAACAGGTGCGCGCGCAATACACCGCCTTTGAAAGCGGACTGGCTGCGCCTGCATCCGAAGTATACCTACACGAAATGCCCGGCGGTCAATTCACAAACCTAAAAGCGCAAGCGCGTTCATTGGGATTAGAAGAGCGTTGGGGGGATGTTGCAAAAACCTACGCCGATGTGAACCAGATGTTTGGCGATATAGTCAAGGTCACGCCATCGTCGAAAGTGGTGGGGGATATGGCCCTGATGATGGTATCCCAAGGTATCACACGCGATCAGGTGGAAGATCCAGAAACAGATGTGGCCTTTCCTGACAGTGTGATCGACATGATGCGCGGCAACCTTGGCCAACCCCCAGGTGGCTTCCCGACAGGGATCGTGAATAAAGTTCTAAAAGGCGAAGCGCCGAACACCGAACGCCCCGGAAAACATTTGCCCCCCGTTGATCTAGAGGCGAAACGCCAAGAGGTGTCAGATCAGTTGGACGGCACCCCAATTGATGATGAAGATTTGAACGGATATTTGATGTACCCAAAGGTCTTCACAGATTATATGCAGCGCCATAAAACCTATGGGCCAGTGCGGACTTTGCCGACCAAAACATTCTTTTATGGAATGGAGCCAGGTGAGGAAATCACAGCCGAAATTGACCCAGGCAAAACCCTTGAAATCCGTCTACAAGCGGTTGGGGAAACAACCGATGATGGCGAGGTTAAGGTGTTCTTTGAACTTAACGGGCAACCCCGAGTGATCCGTGTGCCAAACCGCATCGTCAAAGCGTCTACAGCTGCAAAACCCAAGGCTGAACTGGGCAATGCAAATCACATCGGGGCACCGATGCCAGGTGTCGTTGCATCTGTTGCCGTTCAGGCGGGACAAGACGTGCGCGAAGGTGATCTATTGCTGACGATTGAAGCGATGAAAATGGAAACAGGCATTCACGCAGAACGTGACGCCGTCATCAAACAAACCCATGTCGGCGCAGGTGCGCAAATCGATGCCAAAGATCTATTGATCGAGTTGGAATGAAATTTACTGAAATGGCGCGAAAAATTCGATTTCCGCGCCATTTTCCTCTTGCACAGATCACAAACTGTTTCTACAAGCACACTACCCAAGGATGCGGGCGTAGCTCAGGGGTAGAGCGTTACCTTGCCAAGGTAAATGTCGTGAGTTCGAATCTCATCGCCCGCTCCAAATTTTTTCATCTTTTTGTAATACAGCATGTTTTGAATGCGGCCTACCCCGTGGGTTAAGCTTCAGTCATTCGCAATTTTGGACTACGGCCCTATTCTGTTTTCATAGAAATTGCAGCTAACGGAAATATTAATGCGTGTATTGATTGGATTTTTTGCGGTGTTCTTCAGCGTCGTTTCGGCCTATGCCGAGGATAACTTAACCACGGCTATCGCAAGCATTGATGCAGATGTTGTGTTCATGCGCCATGCATTGGCCCCAGGCTTTGGGGACCCTGCCAATTTTGCGTTGGAAAACTGTACCACACAACGCAATTTGGACAGTGTCGGTCGTAAGCAGGCTATTAAAATCGGTGCGGAAATACGACGTAGCGCAACCGATTTCACCCAAGTGTTATCAAGCGAGTGGTGTCGATGCAAAGAGACCGCCGAATTGCTAGGTCTAGGGAAATGGACGCCGTTTTCGGGGTTAAATTCCTTTTTTCAGGACTTTGCCGACAAACAGGTCGTTTTGGAGAAGCTAGACCAAAAACTTCGCAAATTGGAACCCGGTGTGACCTTGATGGTGACCCATCAAGTTGTCATCACATCTGTGACAGGGCAGGCGGTTGGAAGCGGTGAATTTATTGCATTCAACACCCGCACCAAAGAGGCCCGCAAATTTAGATTAGATTAAATTTGAAAAATTTGCTTACACTACTGGTGTAGCAAACAGGGAGTAAGAAATGAAAACCATTATCAAAATGTGTTTGGCTATGTGTCTAAGCGTGTTCGTATCACAAATGGCCTATGCCGGTCAGGCGGGGGACGGTGTCAACAGATTGGCCCTGCAGGTCAGCGACAATGATCCCGCGACCTTGAACAAAGTACTGAACGTTGCCGCGAATTTTGCACGCATGCAAAGTGAAAAGGGTAACATGTTCGAAATTGAAATCGTCGCATTCAATGCAGGGCTTCATATGCTGAGAGAGGATACATCCCCAGTGCTTGATCGTGTGAAAAACTTTTCAGCGAGCATACCGGACCTTCAATTCAGCGCCTGCCAAAATACGATCAACGGAATGACCAAAAAAGAGGGGAAAGCCCCGCAACTTGTCGATTCTGCGGTGGTGGTACCAGGTGGTGTTGGCCGACTTATGAAACTGGACGACAGCGGATATTTTGTCATCAGACCATAGTCGTTTGTTGAAAATCCTGAGCTGCATTTGCGCGGCTCAGGGTACATGCGTGACCTGCGCTTTGAACAGTCCGATTATTCTTTTCAAAAGGGTGTTTTCATGAACGTGGTTTTATTTGGTTTGGGATCAATGGGGTTTTCCATTGCGCTGAACATGTTGAAAGGCGGGCATAGGGTATGGGGCGTTGATGTGGACGCGGGTAGGGTTGCTGCGCTGGTCGCGCAGGGTGGTGAACCTACCGCCTATTCAGAACATCTTTCTGACATTGATGCGGTCGTCTTAACGGTTGTGAACGAGGCGCAAGTCACCTCGGTTCTATTTGATGATCCGCGTTTGTGCGACCAATTGCACGAACATTCGATTATCATATGCCTATCTACAGTGTCGCCAGAATTCGCAAGAGAGACAGAGCAAAAACTACAAAACAAAAACCTAACCTATTTGGATTGTCCGATGTCGGGTGCCGCCGCGCGCGCAAAAACTGGGGAATTGACGCTGATGGTGTCTGGCGATGAATCTGCAATTGCCCGCGTCGGCAGCATTTTTGACAGTATCTCAGCCAATGTTTTCAATCTGGGATCCGAGGCGGGATTGGGATCGGCGATGAAAGCGACCAATCAACTTTTGGCTGGGGTGCACATAATGGCCATGGCAGAGGCAATGGCCTTTGGGCGCTCTCAGGGGATCAGTTTTGAACGCTTTATGGAGGTTATTCCCAAATGCGCAGGCACCAGCTGGATCTTGGAAAATCGCGCGCCGACTGTTTTATCTGGTGACTATACACCCAAAAGCACCGTGGATATTTGGCCAAAGGATCTTGGGATTATCCAAAAAATTTCTGAAGGAACAGGGCAAAACATCCCCATCACACTGGCGGCGCTACAGCGCTATAATGATGCAATTGCCGACGGCTTAGCAAACGAAGATGACGCCGCCGTTGTCAAAACATATTTGAATGAATTGGGGATTGAAGATTGAGTTTTGAATTACTCTTTGGCCC
>JAKMGV010000174.1:1768-4223 GCA_022424725.1 Paracoccaceae bacterium | reverse complement strand
GTGGAAAAATGACCTGTTGGAAGACAGCAAAGACACGATTGAGGGATTGCAAGGAAACGCGCGCAACATCCCCGATATGGCAGACCGCGCAAGCGAGGAAACAGATCGCGCGCTAGAACTGCGCACACGTGACCGTCAACGCAAACTTGTGTCAAAAATTGACGCAGCGATCCGTCGTATCGACGAAGGTGAATATGGATATTGTGAAGTCACAGGGGATCCAATTTCGCTAAAACGATTGGACGCGCGCCCGATTGCGACCATGACTCTTGAGGCGCAAGAACGCCACGAACGTCGCGAAAAAGTGCACCGTGACGACTAATTCAAAAAGGCCCTGTTAACCGCAGGGCCTTTTTCCTTTTGCATGATACATGATGCTCATATCGCAATTGTGGGGGCTGGTATTGGCGGCCTAACGGCGGCGCTGTGCTTTCGTCATTTGGGCTACCGTGTTGATGTATTTGAACAATCCCCTGAATTGAAAGAAGTTGGCGCGGGCATTCAGATTAGCCCGAATGCCCTTCGGGTGTTTGAAAAGCTGGGCTTGAAAGAAACGTTAAAGGCAGGTGGCGTGCGGGCGCAGGCAATCCAACTGATGAACCATGCGCCATCGCGTGCAATCGCACGTCTTGATCTGGCGAAATCGCGTGCGCAGGGGGGCTATTACCTGTTTCATCGCGCTGATCTGCTGACGGTTTTGGTTGATGCATGCTCGGATGCGGGTGTTCCTATCCACTTGGGGCAGTCAATTGATGGTCCAACATCCCTGCAGCAGCACAATTTTGATTTGATCGTCGGTGCGGATGGGTTGCATTCGAATTTTCGCAAACTTCTTAACCCGCACAGTCGCGCCTTTTTCACAGGGCAAATCGCTTGGCGCAGTGTCGTTGAAAACGTGATTGCCCAACCTGCTGAGGCCCGCGTTCATATGGGCCCTCATCGTCATATCGTAACATATCCCATCCGTGGGGGGCGGGATTTGAATGTTGTCTGTATAAAAGAACAAGCTGATTGGAGCGATGAGGGATGGAATCATCCCGACGACCCCAGCATCCTGAAACAGGAATTTGGCGATTTTAGCGGCCTTTTGCCTGTCTTTGATCAGGTGCACACCCTGCATAAATGGGGATTATTCCGCCATCCCGTTGCAGACACTTGGGTCGAGGGGAATGTTGCGATTATGGGGGATGCAGCGCACCCAACCTTGCCGTTTTTGGCCCAAGGCGCTGTCATGGCGATTGAGGATGCGTGGGTTTTGGCGTCCTGCTTCCATCGTGATGGGATGGGCGGATTACAGGCCTATCAATCCATTCGTATGCCGCGGGTCACGCGGGTTTTGGCGGCGGCAAGTTCAAATGCATGGAAATATCATTTAGCCAATCCAATTGTGCGTAACCTGGCGCATACTGTATTGGGCGCAGGATCACGCATTGCGCCCGCACGCTTGGTGCGTCAGTTCGATTGGATTTACGCCCATGATGTAACGCAGGATGTGAATTAGTTATCTAATTCCAACCAAACGGGCACGTGATCGGATGGTTTTTCGCGTCCGCGTTGTTCGATATCAATATAGCATTGCACCATCATATCTGCACAGGCGGGCGTCATCAAAAAATGATCGATGCGAATGCCATCGTTACGATCCCATGCGCCCGCCTGATAATCCCAGAAACTATAGTGTTCTGACCCAGATGTTTGGGCGCGAAACGCCTCGGTAAAGCCAAGGTTTAGGATTTTGCGCCACGCCGCAAGGGATTCTGGGCGAAACAGGGCATCTTCACGCCATGCCTCTGGGCGTGCGGCATCTTCGGCCTGGGGGATGATGTTGTAATCGCCTGCCATGAATGCGGGCATTTCATCTGCCATCAAGGCCTGTGCACGATGGTATAGGCGCTCCATCCACGCCAATTTATAGTCGAATTTCGGACCAGGCGCAGGGTTGCCGTTCGGGAGATACAGGCCACACATCCGAACGGCGGTTTTGCCAACCACTGTCGCCTCGATCCAGCGGGCCTGTTCATCACTGTCATCGCCCGGCAATCCACGCACCACATCCTCAAGCGGATATTTTGACAGGATCGCGACCCCGTTAAAGGATTTTTGACCGTGTGTTTCCACGTTGTATCCGCGTTCCTCAAACAAGTCGCGCGGGAAATTTTCGTCAACTGACTTAATCTCTTGCAAAATCGCAACATCAGGGTTGGTTTTGTCTAGCCAACGACACAATGTTTCTGCACGTGCCTTTATCCCGTTGATGTTAAATGTTGCAATTTTCATTATGATCCACCCTAATTTTTTATCTGTATCACCGTTTTTCAATGGCGTGACAAGTGCGAAGCCCGCGTTGAAACGGCCACTAGGGTGCGCAAATTGTAAATCCATAGGCTTTTTGTGGTGCCACACACATCCAATTCGTTAGTTTAACGTCAAAATTGTATATCGAACGTGGATCGAT
>JAKMGV010000174.1:0-1668 GCA_022424725.1 Paracoccaceae bacterium | reverse complement strand
GCGCACCTGCCTAATTGGCCAAGGGCGCTTCGGCGCCCTTTTTCATGAAGATCCCAAATATGTTTTATTCCGTTTTTATGACAGATATGATGTCAAAACAGGTGATCACGCTTCACCATTTCAATCAAAATACAGAAGATCGCGCGCAAAATTATTCGCGATACTTTATTCCGCCAATCATATGGCTGACCATTTTCGCAACGATTGTTCAATCTGCCATGGATGCAACCGCGAAATTCGCAATGTTAACGGCATCCGCAAGTGCGTTGATTTTTTATTCTGTTATCATCGTCACAGGCGTATCATTGACCTTTGGGTTCACAAAATCAGAGATCAGATTTTTAAACAACAATTTCAAATGGTTGATGGCCATTCGCTCTGTGTTTGGATGTTTGGGATCGGTTTTCTTCATACTTGGGTTCAAAAACCTGCCTTTGGCGGACGCTTTGGTCATTGCATCGCTTTTACCAGTGTCATCCGCAATTTTGGGGTTCTTCCTTTTTAATGAACGCGTATCCATTCTGGCATGGCCTGCGATGTTGATCGGATCAATTGGTGTTGCGATTATGTTTTTGGACGTCGTGCCTGAAATGCGTATTGGATACGTTTACCTGATCCTTGGGGTGTTAAGCGCGTCAACGTCGTTGGTGATTGCCCGCTATATCGGGAAATTTGAATCTAACCCAATGGCGATGATTTTTTGGCCCAGCCTGCTTATGACGCTTGGGGCAATGGTCTATATTTGGGATCAAAACCTGTCCTTTGCCACACAGTCGTTTGAGTTTATCTACCTTTATGCTTGATTGTTGCTGTTCGGGCGTTGGTTGACGATTTATCTGATAAATTTCATCTCTGTGCATCTGATGAGCGCAATCTTTAACCTACAATTCGTTTGGTTCGTGATTATCGGTTATGTGGTCTTTTCAGATGTGCCATCGGATATGGTTTGGATCGGCGCAATCGTTTTGATCGGGGCAACAACTGCTGTTGCTCTTTGTGAATACCGGGATTCAAAAACGGATGCGGATTAAAGAGAAAAGCTTGTTCCGCAGCCACATGAACTGGATGCATTTGGGTTTTCAATCACGAACCTTGCGCCAATCAATTCGTCGCTGAAATCAATCACAGCGTTCTGTAAAAAGGGCAGGCTGGCCGCATCGACGAACACCTTTTGCCCTTTTCCCTCTAACACCAAATCATCTGGGTTTTGACCGTCCAGGCGGATATCATATTGAAATCCGCTGCATCCGCCGCCTTCTACGGCGACACGCAGCCCCTGACCCGATCCCGCAGGATCAATTTCAACCAAACGTTCAAAGGCGCGTTCGCTGACTTTTGGTGGTAACTGCATGATGGTCTCCAAAGGGTTATACATCGTTTACATAGGTGATATATAAGCACAGAAAATCATGAGAACAAGAAAGGCGGCGCAGATGCAGGCAATTTTTGCGGCTGATCCGGCAGGAACAAAGGGACGTTTGTTCCCAGAAGAGGAAAGCGCCCATCGCACGCCCTTTCATCGGGATCGCGATCGGATCATCCATTCCTCTGCCTTTCGTCGTTTGAAACACAAAACCCAAGTGTTTGTGGAACACGAAGGGGATTATTTTCGCACGCGTCTGACCCATTCGATTGAGGTGGCCCAAGTTGCACGAACATTGGCCAATG
>JAKMGV010000173.1 GCA_022424725.1 Paracoccaceae bacterium | reverse complement strand
CTGCAATGGCTGCAGTCAACACAAACTCAGTTGCCGCTTTTGTTTCTGGCAAAGGTCTCATCGCAACAACATTCGAAGCATTCCAGCGCTGGAACGACGTGCGTCGCACACGCGCAGTTTTGTCAAAGCTATCAGATCGCGAACTATCTGATATTGGCCTATGCCGTGGCGATATCGAAGATGTCGCACAAAAATCAGCGTTCTAAATTAGTAAAACCTGTAACGAGTTAGGGCCGCGTGTTTTTGCACGCAGCCCTTTTTTGGGTTATTTCTGCAAGGTCAGCGTTGACCATTCCCCAATATCTTCACGATGGGCCAGGGTTAGTCCATTTGCAACATAGGCTGCGGTCACATCCTCGGCCTGTTCCACAAGCAACCCTGACAGGATGACATATCCCCCCGATGCCGCGTGTGCTGCCACGTCAGGGGCCAATTCGATCAGTGGACCCTTCAGGATATTTGCGAAAATCAAATCAAAGGGGGCTGCATCATGCAGAGTAGGATGATCAAATCCTGCGGCCTCGACACAAATCATACGATCAGTCAAATTATTAGCTGCGGCATTTGCACGGGCCACGTCAACGGCCACCTCATCAATGTCACTGGCAATCACGGGGTTCGGCCAGATGCGTGCCGCCGCCATGGCCAAAACGGCCGTTCCACATCCAATGTCGGCCACGTTTTGCCCAACATACCCCTGCCCAGCCAACCGATCCAGCGCACGCAAACATCCCAATGTTGTGCCATGATGCCCAGTGCCAAAGGCCATCGCGGCCTCGATCAACAACGGTTCGCAATCCGTCGGAACCTTATCCGCGTCATGTGATCCGTAAACGAAAAACTGCCCCGCAACGACAGGCTGCAATTCACGCTTTACCTTAGCGACCCAATCGGTCTCGGGCACTTCTGATATGGCAAATTCGCCTGCACCAAAGGCTACGGACAACAGCATCAGGGCGGCCAAATCAGGTTTTTCGGTAAAATACCCACCAATTTCCCAAAGCCCTGATCCATCCTCAAGTTCGAACACACCCACACCCAAGGGTTCAGGATCCATGCGCTCCATCGCCTCTGACAGGGCATAGGCGGCCTCTTTTCCATCAACGGTGGTCAGGGCGGTAAAGGTTGTCATGATAAATCCTTGTACTGTTTTATGCCGCCTTAGGCGCCGAATTCGCCCAGGTCAACACGGTTTCATTCCCCTCTGCTGGATTGCGCGGGATCAAGAGCGACAACAGGAAAGAGGTAAAGGCCATTCCCGTTGCGATTACAAACACCGCGCCAGGTGACACCAACCAGATGTAGCCCAGACCCGCAGGCAGGAATACAGCCGCGATATGATTGATCGTAAAGGCCACCGCCGCAGTGGGCGCAATATCAGCGGGGTCTGCAATTTTTTGGAAATAGGTTTTGATCGCCAATGCCATCGCGAAAAAGATATGGTCGAGTACATAGAGGATTGAGGCCAAAATCACGCCCCAGCCAAAGAAATAGATGCCGCCATACGCGCCAAATACAATCGTCAAACCGATGTATTCAAAATTCAAAACGCGCCTTTCGCCAAAATGCCCAACCGCCCGTCCGATAAAGGGCGCAACCACGATATTGATCACCAAATTGATCAGATAAAGCGCTGTGATTTCATGCACGTCAAACCCAAACCGCTCGACCATCATAAAGCCCGCAAACACCAAAAAGATTTGACGCCGCGCGCCTGCCATGAATTGCAATGCGTAATAAAGCCAATAGCGTTTGCGCAGAACCATTTGTTTGCGCTGTGGGGTTCGGGACTCAAACTGGGGATAGGCAATCAAACAGAAAATCGCGATCGCGACCGTTGCTCCACCCGAGATGAGGTAAACAAAGTTATAGCTCAGATCCAGCGCCTTCCACCCCAATACGATCAACCCGTATGCGACCAGGGTTGCCGCAGATCCCACCGCCAATAGTTTGCCTAAGAAACGTGGGGCCTCTTCCTTTTTTAACCACTGTAGCTGAAGCGATTGGTTCACTGTTTCGTAATAGTGAAATCCGATAGAACTCAGCATTGTGATAGTCAGAAGCCCCGTGAAGGAGGGAAACCATGCTGTAATCGCGCTTGCCGCCCCCAAAAGGGCAAGGGACACAAGGCCCAAAACCTGTTCGCGGATAAAGATGATCAGTGCAATCACACCCACCGCCAAGAACCCGGGAATTTCGCGCACGGTGTGCAACCAACCGATGTCAGAGCCATCGAAATTGGCAACCTCAACAACAAAATTGTTCAAAAGCGCGGACCAAACCGCAAAGGTCAGTGGCATCGCAATTGCCATCAGATAAAGCAGCGTTTTAGGCTGCCGCCATTTCGGCAGGCGATCAACCTGATCGATTGGAATGTGCTGATACATGTCAGAAGGCTTTCAAAAGACGTCCTGTGTTAACCCCTGTTTTCAGGAAGGTCAAAGGAAACTCTGCGGGTCAATATCAACAGACAGACGCAAATCGCCTTTTAAGGTTATGGGCGCAATCCATTGTGCCAAGGCGCGTTGCAGTGGCGCTGATTTTTCCGCCTTGATCAACATGCGCACACGAAAACGCGAACGCACACGCGCAATGGGTGCAGGTGCAGGTCCAAAAATTTGCGCCCCAATCGCCTGTAGTGGGCCTGCGTTTCGCAACAGATGGTTGCCAAGATCAAAGGCACGCTCTGCCTCTGGTGCGCTGATGATAATTGCGGCCAGACGTCCAAATGGGGGCACCTGTGCCGCCTGACGCTCGGCCGCTTCGGCATTCCAAAATGCCTCTTCCTCGCCACCCAAAATCGCACGGATTACGGGATGTTCGGGCTGATAGGTTTGCAAATAGGCGGCCCCTGGTTTTTCGGATCGCCCGGCCCGCCCCGCAACCTGTCGCATCAATTGGAATGTACGTTCAGCTGCGCGCAAATCTGACCCCTGTAACCCCAAATCAGCATCAATCACACCCACCAATGTCAGGTTTGGAAAATTATGGCCCTTGGCCACCAACTGAGTGCCGATGATGATGTCGATGTCCCCGTTGGCAATTTCTGCAATCGCGGCTTTAAGTGAACGCGCAGACGAAAACAAATCCGACGACAACACAGCGATTTTCGCATCAGGAAACAGCGCTTTGGCCTCCTCTGCCAAACGCTCAACGCCTGGGCCAACAGGGGCCAACCGCCCCTCAACCCCACAGTTTTCGCAGGTGTCGGGCATCGGTTCCGTTTCGCCGCATTGATGGCACATCAAACGATTTAAAAACCGATGCTCCACCATCCGCGCATCACAGGTTTTGCACCCAATCTGATGTCCACAGGCACGGCACAGAGTAATGGGTGCATATCCACGGCGGTTAATGAACAACATGGATTGTTCACCCTTCAACATCCGCGCCTTGATATGTGAAACCAAATCACTGGATACCCATCTGTCTGAGGGCAGCTTTTCCTGACGCATGTCAACTGCGGACATATCGGGCATCACAGCAGGACCAAACCGATCCGCCATGGTGATTTTGTGATACTTCCCACTCTCAGCATTAACCCACGTTTCCAAAGAGGGCGTGGCAGATGCCAAAATCACACTGGCCTTGGCAATAGAGGCCCGCAAAACCGACATATCCCGCGCATTATAAAGTGCGCCATCCTCTTGCTTATAGGATGTGTCATGTTCTTCATCGACCACGATCAAACCCAAATCCCGAAATGGCAGATAAAGGGACGACCGCGCACCAATCACCAATTGCGCACCACCCTGCCCCACCATTTTCCAAATGCGTCGGCGTTCGGTCATTGTGACGCCTGAATGCCATTCCGCAGGTTTCGCCCCAAATCGTTCCACAACGCGGGTCAGGAATTCGGATGTCAGTGCAATTTCAGGCAGCAAAACAAGCGCCTGCCGTCCCTGTCGCAGGGTTTCGGCAACCGCCTCTAGGTACACTTCGGTTTTGCCAGATCCCGTCACACCCCGCAGCAGGGTTGTTGAATAGGCGCGCTGTTGAACACGTGCCACAAGTTGCGCGGCGGCATCCGCCTGAACATCGGTCAGGTCTTTGCCTGCAAAATCGGGGGCAAGGGGGCGAAATGGCATATCGCGCGGGCGATCCACCTCTAACACCGCGCCCAGTTTGACCAATCCTTTGATCACCGATGTCGATGCCTCGGCCAGATCGGCCAATTCCTTCAATGTGAATACCGCGTCTGCGAAATCCTCCATCACGCCCAAAACACGTTCGCGGGCGGGGGTCATCTTTCCA
>JAKMGV010000055.1 GCA_022424725.1 Paracoccaceae bacterium | reverse complement strand
GGGTTTGACATCATGGTTGGATGCATGGTGGGGACATCTTTGGCCATGGCACCTGCCCTACTGCTTGCGTCTGATGCGACACTTGTTGATCTTGACGGTCCGCTATTATTATCGAAAGATCGCGAAATCCCGATTTCGTATGATGCGCATGGGATGCATCCTGCGCCCTCGGAATTATGGGGTTAGAATAAAGGATTTAGAATGAACCGCACTGTTTATGTAAACGGAGAGTACCTTCCCGAAACCGAAGCCAAGGTATCAATTTTTGATCGTGGGTTTCTAATGGCGGATGCGGTTTATGAAGTGACATCCGTACTCGGTGGCAAGCTGATCGACTTTGACGGGCACATCGTGCGCCTGCAACGTTCACTGGATGAATTGGAAATCAACAACCCCTACACACGAGAAGAATGGTTGAACATTCATCGCGAGTTGGTACAAAGCAATGATTTGGTCGATGGTGGGATTTATCTGCAGATTTCACGCGGTGCGCCAAATGATCGTGATTTTGTTTGGCCAGACCCCGAAATGACCGCCCCGACGGTGGTACTATTTACGCAAAGCAAGCCTGGCCTCGCCAATAGCCCATCGGCGCAAGCTGGCATCAAAGTCATCAGTATCGAGGATATTCGTTGGGGGCGCCGTGATATTAAGACGGTTCAGCTTTTGTATCCCTCAATGGGAAAAATGATGGCACAAAAGGCAGGTGCAGATGATGCCTGGATGGTACAAGATGGCCATGTGACCGAGGGCACATCCAACAACGCTTATATTGTTAAGGATGGCAGCATCATCACACGCGCACTTTCAAATAACATCTTACACGGCATTACTCGTGCCGCTGTTTTGCGTTTTGCAGACGAAGCACAGATGAAGATAGAAGAGCGTAATTTTACGATTGAAGAGGCCCAGCAAGCGGACGAGGCATTCATCACCAGTGCGTCCGCCTTCGTGACCCCCGTTGTAGAATTAGACGGACAGAAAATTTCCAGTGGTGCACCAGGTTCCATCGTTCCCAGACTGCGGGAAATCTATCTAGAAGAAAGCATGAAAACCGCGATCTAGTCGTCAGGCGAATGAGATATGCGGGGCGATGGTATAGCAAATGTTGCGCCCCTTATTGACAACCCGATACTGCGAACGCGGTGGACGCGCGGTGTCATCCACACTTCGTCTGACCCAATTTTTGTCGCCCAATAAAATCAACATTTTTGACAGCGCGCGATCCGAAACAGGGTTAAGGTGGCACTTGATCTGATTGAAATGCTGCGCGTGATAGAGCGTGGTTAAAACGGGCAATGTCCACGACAATCGAAGGGTTTCTTGATCCGCCTTAGTGGTGACGCCTTGTATTTTATTTGCAAGGGCGGCTGCCTTGATCCCCAATGGCGTTAGTCGAAATTCTGGACGCAATGGATGCCCGTGCCCCGGGTTTCGCTCAAGCAGGCTCAACGAAATCAGATGCGACACACTTTGGGCAAAGGCAGTTCGACTGGCCCCCGTCGCGGCCAGCAGCGGCGCTTGACGACCCGCGATACCTAAATGCAACTGCGATAGAATGGGAACGGCCCAGGCGCGGGACGTAAGATTGACAAAACGATTTATGTCCAAAAAGTATAGTAATGTAATTTAAATCATAAGGAAAGCCATGTCACTTATTTCTGTGAAAAACGATATCACCATCGCGCTTTCGGTTCGGGACCGCCACGCAAGCGCGGACTGGTATTCGCGCATGCTTGGGTTTGAAACAATTTATCACGCGGATGACGCGGGTTAGTCCGAAATTCAAACCAACACCCCAGGCGTCACAATCGGGTTTGGCGAATATTCTGAATCCGTACCTGGGAATTGTGTTCCCGTGTTCGGCATCGAAGATTTAGACGCGGCGCGAAGAACGCTTGAAAGTGAGGATATAAAGTTTCACGGGGAAACCGACGTCGTCGAAGGCATGGTCAAAACCGCAACGTTTTACGATCCTGATGGCAATGCCCTGATGCTAGCCGAGGATTTGACGCAAGGCTCCGCGTGATCATTCGCCGAGCACCTCAGGTTCGAATAGTCGCCCTAACCTTTGATAAACACTGATCCACCATGCTGATTTCATCCGCGCTTAACGATTGCGCGCGTGGATAGATTGGATTTGCACGATCGTTTAACACAACCGTATCCCACCCATCCGTGGTCTCCATAAAGTGTTGAACGCCTGATTCCCCGAACACATTTAAATATCCCTGCAAAACCACGTCTAAATAACTTAGCAATATTGGATGATCGGGCGTTGGCGGGAAACGCGTCGCTTCTGGGATCGCATAAATCGCCAGTTCAGGATTGCCAGAATGATCATGGGTGATCATTTCGGTTGCCACCAAACGATCATATCCCTCTTCTCGGGCATCTAATGCAACCCAATCAGAATTGGGCACCTTGGCAATCAGTCCAAGCAATTCCGTGCGATCAGACGGAACAATCGTCAAGAACGCCATGTCCCGTGCGTTTGTACGTTTCCAAACACGCCGCCAACCAGACAGTTTTGCTGGACGTCCATCCTGATAAACGTGGGTTTTGGAGTTAACGAGACTGCCGTAGCCGAAAAAATATGGATCATTCATATCTGCAGTGTTGGACCACCCGTTCAGCGGTGTCAAACCTATCAATTGCACTGCGCACAAAAATTTTGTTGGAAATTTTGTGTACATATGTCTACATAGGCGCACCACCATGGGAGAACTGGTGATCCAGTGCCGAAGGAGCAACCGCCCCCGGAAACTCTCAGGCTGCAGGACCATGGGGTAAATAAACTCTGGAGAGAGATGTTTTACATCCGCCGAAGGGATAGCGATCTCAGGCAAAAGGACAGAGGGGGCATCAAACCGCGGACATCGCTCCGCGAGCGTATTGATGCCGGATGATCCGGTAAGACATTGAAGGAAACCGGATGAGCGAAGGCCTAAAGCAAACGCCATTTTATGATGTACACCTCGAACTGGGCGCGAAAATGGTGCCATTCGCAGGATATGACATGCCCGTACAATATGCGGCAGGCGTGATGAAAGAACATTTACACACGCGATCCAAGGCAGGATTATTTGATGTCAGCCATATGGGTCAGGTGATCCTGCGCGGGCCAAATTATGAAACGACTGCGCGTGCGCTGGAACGTTTGATCCCCATGAATGTCCTTGATCTGGGCGTTGATCGTCAACGCTATGGTTTCTTTACAAATGACCAAGGCGGGATATTGGATGATTTGATGTTTGCAAATCGCGGAGACCACATTTTCGTCGTGGTAAATGCGGCCTGCAAAGATGCCGATATTGCGCATCTGCGAAACCATCTGGAACCTGAAATTACGGTCATATCCTTGGAGAATCGCGCCCTATTGGCAATTCAGGGCCCCACCGCCGAGACTGTCATGGCCGAGTATCATCCCAGATTTGCAAACATGCGCTTTATGGATGTGGATACCCTTCCGATTGCGGGTGCCGAGTGTTGGGTTTCACGTTCTGGCTATACTGGCGAAGATGGCTATGAAATCTCAATTCCTGTTGCTGCGGCTGAAACCGTGGCGCGTGCGCTGTTGGCACATGACGATGTCGAATTCATCGGATTGGGTGCACGCGACTCATTACGACTTGAGGCGGGTCTGTGCCTTTACGGGCATGACATTGACACAGACACAACGCCGACCTCTGCATCGCTAAATTGGGCGATACAAAAGGCCCGACGCGCCGATGGCGCACGCGCAGGTGGGTTTCCGGGCGCTAACATTATCCTGCGTCAAATGGAAAATGGTGCGCCGCACCGTCGTGTCGGACTACGCCCAACGGGACGTGCCCCGATGCGCGAAGGTGTGGAAATTTTTGCCGACGAAACCAGCACTGACGCGGTGGGCAAAGTGACTTCAGGCGGATTTGGACCCAGCGTCGAAGGACCCGTTGCAATGGGATATGTCACTGCCGATTTAGCGACAGTTGGCACAACGCTATACGGAGAGGTGCGCGGCAAACGCCACCCTGTGGAAGTCTCGTCACTTCCTTTTGGACCCGCAAATTTCAAACGTTAAACAAGGAGAGGATCAATGAAATATACAGAAGAGCACGAATGGCTACGCGTTGAAGGAGACATTGTTGTCGTCGGCATCACAGAACACGCAAGCACGCAATTGGGCGACATCGTATTTGTCGAACTGCCCGAAGAAGGCGACACCGTTTCCAAAGACGATGAAGTGGTCGTCATCGAAAGCGTAAAAGCCGCATCAGATATTTTAGCCCCCCTTGATGGTGAAATCGTTGAAATCAACGATGCGCTGACGGACGAACCCTCAAAGGTAAACGAAGACCCGATGGGCGATGCATGGTTTTTCAAAATCAAACCAAGCGACCTGTCGCAAATGGACGAATACATGGACGAAGCAGGCTACAAAGCTTTGATCGGTTAATTCCTTATTTTCCTATGTTAAAGGAGCACTCAGATGCCTTTTAAACCAACTGACTATCTGCCTTATGACTTTGCAAACCGCCGTCACATCGGCCCATCTCCTGCGGAGATGAGTGACATGTTGAAAATGGTGGGTGCTCCTAATCTCAACGCACTGATCGACGAAACATTGCCTGAATCGATCCGCCAGAAAGAGCCGCTTGATTTCGGCAAACCTATGTCGGAACGGGAATTGCTCTATCACATGCGCGTCACTGCATCAAAAAACAAAGTCATGAACAGCCTGATTGGTCAGGGATATTATGGCACTGTCACACCACCAGTGATCCAACGGAACATTCTGGAAAACCCTGCTTGGTACACAGCATATACGCCGTATCAGCCAGAAATCTCTCAGGGGCGACTTGAGGCATTGTTGAATTTCCAGACGATGATTTCAGACCTGACAGGTTTGGAAATCGCCAACGCATCCCTATTGGACGAAGCGACGGCCTGCGCAGAGGCAATGACAATGGCCCAGCGCGTGGCCAAATCAAAGGCAACGGCATTTTTCGTTGACGAAAACTGTCATCCCCAAAACATTGCCGTCATGAGAACCCGTGCAAAACCGCTGGGTATTCAGGTGATCGTTGGAGACCCCGACGATCTGGACCCAACTGCGGTCTTTGGGGCAATTTTCCAATATCCTGGGACACATGGGCATATCCGTGATTTCACAAATGAAATGTCCGCGTTGCATGCACAAAAGGCAGTCGGTATCGTTTCAGCCGATCCACTTGCATTGACACTCCTGAAAGATCCAGGCGCGATGGGGGCCGATATCGCTGTCGGCAGCACCCAGCGTTTTGGTGTGCCTGAAGGATATGGCGGACCACACGCAGCATATATGGCAACGAAAGATGCCTATAAACGATCCACGCCAGGTCGGATTGTAGGCATTTCAATCGACAGTCATGGGAACAAAGCCTATCGCCTATCGCTACAGACCCGTGAGCAGCATATTCGCCGCGAAAAGGCGACATCAAACGTGTGTACCGCACAAGCATTACTTGCGGTGATGGCGTCGTTTTATGCCGTTTTCCATGGACCCGAAGGGTTAAAGGCGATTGCCCAACGCATTCACCGCAAAACCGTCCGCCTTGCCAAAGGTTTAGAAGAGGCTGGCTTTACCGTCGAACCAGCCGCGTTTTTTGACACGATCACGGTTGATGTCGGTTTGCTGCAAAAAGGTGTTATCCAAGCTGCCGTGAACGAAGGCATAAACCTGCGCCCTGTAGGTAAGACCAAAGTGGGCATTTCGTTTGATGAACGGACCCGCCGCGAAACAACCGCAGCGGTTTGGCGCGCCTTTGGCATTGAACGGGCCGATGATGATTTGACGCCTGAATATCGTATTCCTGATGAGAATAAACGCACCACAAAATATTTGGAACACGATGTTTTCCACATGAACCGCGCCGAAACGGAAATGATGCGCTACATGCGCCGTCTATCAGATCGTGATCTGGCATTGGATCGCGCCATGATCCCGCTAGGGTCCTGCACGATGAAGCTAAATTCCGTTGCGGAAATGATGCCCGTCAGTTGGCGTGAATTTTCATTGATCCACCCATATGCGCCCGCTGATCAAACAGAAGGCTATCAGGAACTGATCGACGATCTGTGTGACAAATTGTGCCATATCACTGGATACGATGCGATTTCGATGCAACCAAATTCCGGGGCACAAGGCGAATATGCAGGCCTGCTGACAATTGCGGAATATCACGCCGCACGTGGTGAGGCGCACCGTGATGTTTGTTTGATCCCAATGTCAGCCCACGGAACGAACCCTGCCAGTGCACAAATGGTTGGATGGAAAGTCGTTGCCGTGAACTCGGACGAAAATGGGGACATTGATATTGATGATTTCCACCAGAAGGCTCAAGCCAACAAAGATAATCTAGCAGGTTGCATGATCACCTACCCTTCGACACATGGGGTGTTTGAGGAAACAGTGCATGAAGTGTGTGCGATCACACATGAATTTGGTGGTCAGGTTTACATTGATGGCGCCAATATGAACGCCATGGTCGGACTGTCCCGTCCAGGTGATATCGGCGGCGATGTAAGCCACCTGAATTTGCATAAAACATTCTGCATCCCGCATGGCGGTGGCGGCCCAGGCATGGGGCCAATCGGTGTAAAGGCGCATCTGGTTCCCCATCTGCCCGGCCATCCGTTGGAAGAAACAGCAGCGGGGCCAGTGTCCGCAGCGCCATTTGGCTCTCCCTCGCTTCTTCCAATTTCATGGGCTTATTGTCTGATGATGGGCGGAGAGGGGCTAACGCAGGCGACCCGTGTTGCGATCCTAAACGCCAACTACATTGCAAAGCGCTTGGAAGGCGCTTTTGATGTGCTTTACAAGGGAAGCAATGGTCGCGTTGCCCATGAATGTATCCTGGATGTGCGCCCATTTGCAGAAAGTGCGGGCGTCACTGTTGAGGATATTGCAAAGCGATTGATGGACTGCGGGTTCCACGCCCCAACAATGTCGTGGCCCGTTGCCGGTACATTGATGGTTGAACCGACTGAATCGGAAACCAAATCCGAATTGGACCGTTTCTGCGACGCGATGCTGGCCATTCGTGCGGAAATCGCCGAAATCGAAAACGGCACAATGGATCACGACAACAATCCGCTAAAAAATGCGCCACACACTGTCGAGGATTTGGTCGGCCCGTGGGATCGCCCCTATTCCCGCGAGCAGGGATGTTTCCCTCCAGGTGCATTCCGTGTGGACAAATACTGGCCACCCGTTAATCGTGTGGACAACGCATATGGGGATCGCAACTTGATCTGCGTATGCCCCCCAATGAGCGATTATTCACAAGCAGCGGAATAAACATAAATGTCGGCATTCACCTTTCCAATCGGGATACATACGCCACCACAGCATGCGCAGGCGTTACCCGATAAGGTGGATGTTGTTATCATCGGCGGCGGCGTGATTGGTATTTGCGCCGCCCTTTTCTTGCGCCGCCAAGGGCAGTCTGTTTTCGTATGTGAAAAGGGACGCGTGGCAGGCGAACAATCGTCTCGTAATTGGGGATGGATACGCCAACAGGGACGCGACCCTGATGAGCTGCCAATCATGATGGAGGCAAATCGCCTTTGGCAGGACCTAAATGCGCAACTGGATTGCGCTATCGGGCTGCGGCAGGGTGGTATTGTTTATTTCAGTGATAGTGACAGCGAACTTGAACAGTATGAAACATTCACATCTCTTGCTGCCGATCACGGACTTGAATCTAACCTAATGTCGCGCTCTCAGGTGCAGGCGATGATCCCTGACCTGGACCGTTCATATCGCGGGGCATTACACACGCCATCCGATATGCGCGCAGAACCTTGGGTGGCGGTTCCTGCCCTTGCCCGATTGGCCGCGGCAGAGGGCGTTTTGATCCGCGAAAATTGTGCAGTGCGTCGACTGGATACCCAAAATGGTCAGATCAGTGGTGTCATCACGGAACACGGCCATATCGCCTGTGAGCAGGCGCTGTTGTGTGGAGGCGCGTGGTCTTCGCTGTTTTTGCAGGGGCATGGTGTGCGCATCCCACAACTCTCCGTGCGCGCAACCGTGGTCAAAACATCTGAACTACCCGAAGTGTTTGCAGGCGGTGCTGTCGATAGTAAATTGGCGTTCCGCCACCGCGCCGATGGTGGTTATTCGCTCGCAACAAGCAGTACCCATGATCTATTTCTGGGTTGGGACGGAATGCGGCACGCAAAGGCGTTTTGGCCCGCGGTTAAAAATGACCCCTTCAATAATCGCATAAACCCGTTTGGTCCCCCCAACTATCCAGATAGTTGGACTGTTAAACGAACTTGGAGCGCGAATGACGAGACTCCCTTTGAACGCACTCGCGTGATAAACCCAGCGCCATCACAAAAGGCGATGCGCATCATAAAAAAATCTTTTGACCGCGCATTTCCACAGTTCAAAGGTTGGTCTGTGTCAAGCGCCTGGGCAGGATTGATCGACACTATGCCCGATGTTGTCCCCATTATTGATCAGTGTTCGGATATTCCGGGTCTGACAATCGCAACAGGGATGTCGGGACATGGATTTGGTATCGGACCTGGCGTTGGACGCGTCGTCGCGGATATGATGAGCGGGAAACACTCAAATCATATTTTGTATAGATTTCGCTATGATCGCTTTAAAAACGGTGATCCGATTATTTTGGGTCCCGCGCTTTAGGCATTTGCACAAGAAGATCACTGATTTTCAGCGTAGACCTGATGCGTTATTGCCTGATCCCATCGAATTCGCTATCACGCGAAATAAGAAATGGTAGCGTTAACATTTTCACACACAGAAAGCACACCTGCTATGCGTCTATATCTTGATACTGCTGATCAAACTGCGTGGGCAGAATGGATGCCAAGCGGTGTGTTCTATGGCATCACGACAAACCCACTGTTGGCCGCGCGTGCGGGGCTGACATATGATCAGATCAACTGGCAAGACTTGGTTCAAATCGCCGCCGATGCGGGTGCACAGGAATTTCATGCTCAGGTCATCGGCAACGAAACTGATGCGCTACGCTTTGCCGAGAACCTTTATGCATATGGGGCATCGTCTAACATCGATTGCGTTGTGAAAATTCCACTCAATACTTGGGGCATTTCTCTCACACCAAAGATTCAGGCACTGGGTGGTAAAACCCTGATGACGGCCTGTTATGATGCAAAACAGATGATTACGGCAAACACACTTGGTGCGGATTATATTGCCCCATACTTTGGACGCATGGCCGAAGCTGGCCTTGATGCAATGGGACACATGCGTGCGATCCATGCCATGTCATGGAATGGGCCATGTCGCCCATTGATCGCATCATTGCGCAACGCACAACAAATGGTGGACATCTCCGAAATTGGTCATGATTGTTTTACGATTGCGCCCGCAATTGCGCAGGACCTATTTCACAACGAACTAACCGAAGCAGCGGCTCAGGAATTTGAACGTGCCGCCAAAGGAGAACGAACATGATTACTATCGGTGGTGAAAACCTAATCGATTACGTTCAAACAGAGGTGAAGGATGGTTTGCCCGTCTATACCGCGATCCCAGGTGGATCATGTTACAACGTTGCAATTGCAGCAGCGCGTCAAGGGCAATCGGTAAGCTATGTGACCCCAATCTCAACCGATAGCTTGGGCAACGTATTGGCCCAGCGCCTCATCGACGATGGCATCCAATTAGCGACGCCGCGCACAGATGCTCCAACCTCTTTGGCGGTTGTATCAGTAAATAACGGTCAGCCCAGTTATCAGTTTTATCGCAGCGAAACCGCAGATCGCCAAATTACACCTGACACATTGGACGCCGCGATTTCAGATCAGACACGGGTGTTTCACATCGGGTCACTGGCGTTAATCGAAGGCGCAGACGCGGATCTATGGGAACACCGTTTTGCAACGCTTGCGGCCAATGACGTGATCACCAGCCTTGATCCCAATGCGCGCCCAGTGGTGGTCAAAGACAAGGGGCCATATGTCGCCCGCCTGCTGCGTATTATGAAACATGCGCGCGTTCTAAAACTATCAGATGAAGATTTAGAGTACTTGGCCCCTGATCAGCCGTTGATGGATGCCTTCAAACACATCTGTTCTCAGACGCAGGCCGCCATTATCATTTTAACCAAGGGTTCCGATGGCGCAGTTGTCCGTTGTGGATCAACACAGTTTGACGTTGCTGCGGCAAAGGCAAATCCATTGGTGGATACCGTGGGTGCCGGGGATACGTTTATGGGCACTTTATTGGTTGAGATTTCTAAAACGGGCCTGCCCGCGTCAGAACTGGGCTCCATCGCAAAAGACGACTTAAAACGGATCGTGACACGCGCTGCAAAGGCCGCTGCCCTAAACTGTCAAAGCGCGGGCTGCAATCCGCCCTATGAGCAAGATCTGTAGTCTGACGCAAATGTACCGCGTCATATTGCAACGTTTCTGATTACCCAATTGAATTTTCTATCCGCATCCTGTATGCGGACGCTGTCATTCACAATAAATGCTGCGTCTGCACAGTGATCAAAAGTTAAGACAAGACGCAGCTTTGACGAAAGCTTCCGTAAGGCTTGAAAGGTAGGAAATTTATGACCGATACAGCAAACTC
>JAKMGV010000172.1 GCA_022424725.1 Paracoccaceae bacterium | reverse complement strand
GGATCAAACGAAGAGTTCGGCCGTCAGGTTGCAATGCACATCGCGGCGGCAAACCCTGCGGCATTGGACGAAGGTTCATTGGACCCAGAATTGGTTGAGCGCGAAAAAGCAGTTCTAACAGAACAAGCACGCGAAAGCGGCAAGCCAGAGGCCGTCATCGAAAAAATGATCGTTGGCCGTATGAAGAAATTCTTGGGTGAAGTCACGCTTTTGGGCCAAGATTTTGTTGTGAACCCAGACGTCACAGTTGCCCAAGCCGCAAAAGAAGCAGGTGTTGAAATCACAGGCTATGTGCGCGTCGCAGTGGGCGAAGGCATCGAGAAGAAAGAAGAAGATTTCGCCGCAGAAGTTGCAAAAGCAGCACAAGGCTAATTTTGTTATCAAAACGAAAATGGGCGGTGCAATCAAATGCGCCGCCCTTTTTATATGACCCAACACAATCTGGGGATGAGGCAGGGTTCATTATAAAAGCGTTGGCTGGTCGTCAAAATACACGCCCCAACCAACCACCGGATAACCGGAAAGAGTGCGCAGAGCTGCGAAATAAACAGTAATGTACCCACTCCAACGTCCCAATGGCGTAGCCACTACTCACGGAACTAAACTAATGATTACAGATAAATCATATATCTAACAGTAAGGAAAAGCTTACCTTTCGGCGATATAGAGGCATTAAATACGCCTTAAACGGGAAAATTTACTTACTTAGGAAAATTTGGTTCTGAAACGCCGCACGAATAACGGCCTGTGCCGTGGTTTCAACGCCAAGAACCTTTCTTGCTAATCTTAGGTGTTTTTCAACCGTGGCTTGGGTCAGTCCCATCAACGTTGCAATATCCTGCGTTGTTTTACCGTCCGACACCCATTCCAATGCCTCGCGCTGGCGGTTCGTCAGCCGTTCACCAGAATTGGTCAAATGGGGCAGGGACATGATCTTCAAATGCGCGACATTGTTGATCAACTGAATTTCTTCGCCTTTCTGGGCCCAAATTTTATCAACATCCTCTTGTGAGAGATGCGGCTTTGCAGTCAACGAAATCGCGCCGCGCGACCGTGATGAAACGCCCATGAAACTAATCGTGTAACCCGCGTTCACATTATGTTGTCGATTGAATTCAACAACCGCACGTGTTTGTACGTCCAATTTATCTTTGGCATAAAGACTTTGGATCAAACGCCAACTACAGGCGCCATCATTTTGAATGGCCCATTTCACCATCGGCGCGTTCATCAAGTGCTCGGTATCAACAAAACCCTCTAAATACTTTTTTTTATGATTGCTGAGAATTAGGAAATCATTTGGATCCCCAACGCTTGTTCCTGTTGTAAATCGAGAAAACCCATAAAGAAGGCGATCAAATCCGTAAAATTCCATCCCCTTAAGAAGCAGGTTCCACAGTTCTTCTGTGTCCTTTGCCGCGCTCATTTTGAATAGGAAGTTCGTTAGATCCATCTTCACCGGCGTTCTTTCTCAATTATATTTTTAACATAATTCACATTATACGTATAATGCTCTAATAATTTACTGTGCACGCCTTCGTTAAAAAATCAATGCTCCTGAGGTCTCACCTACCGTTAATTATATGAACAACACGCGCACCAGTTTCATAATATCTGGATTTCATGTTGGTAAGTATTTCACAATATTTATCTGTAATCGTTAAACACAGATCGCTTTCATCATCTGTCGCAGTGTATTTTCCAAATTGCTCCCCCAGAACCGTTCCTGGTGCAATCCCACGGCCCGAATACCCAAAGATCGCATATCCATCTTTGCCAAGCTTCATGATTTCAGGGATTTTGTTTTTCGTCATCGCAATCCGGCCTGACCACGATTGTAACAATTCGATCTTCACATTTGGGAAAATCCGCTGAATTGCACGCTGCGCCCATCCGTCGTGAATGTAACGCCCTATCGTGTCACTGGTTTCCCCCATAGCGCCAAAGACCAATCGGTTGTCGCGTGTTTTGCGAAACGAACTCATAATCAATGCGGTATCCCAACACCCATGATGTTCAGGCAAAATGGCATCAAAATCACGCTGCGCCAATGTCTGACTAACACATTGGAAATACGACACAATTGATGTGTCATATACCTGTGTCGCAGTTGTTAGATTGTTGTAGGCATTCGTTGCGATCAATAGTTTGGATGCACGCATATGCCCATCTGCGGTCGTGACCTTCCAAATATCATCCCGTTCGATGTGAACAGCGGCGGTTTTTTCATAAATTTGTGCGCCCTCATTCGCTGCAGCACGCGCCAAACCGCGCGCATAGTCCAACGGTTGAATAACGCCAGCACGTGCGTCAAACAATGCACCGTGATAGATATCGCTGCCCACATATTGCGCCGTGGTCTGCGCATCCAACAATGTTACAGGCGCATCGCGGCTTTGCCATTGTTGTTCTCGTGCGCGCAGATCAGAAATTGCATTGACAGAATGGGCCAGATGCAAAGTTCCACTTCGATGCGCATCACATTGTACTTCATATGTTTTTATCAAATCAAAGACGCGATCAGGACCCACTCCCAAATCGTTAATCAGGCGCTCGCCACGCGTGTTCCCCAGTGTTTGTTTGATCTGATCTGGGGGCAACCACAGGCCTGCATTGACCAGCCCAACATTGCGCCCTGAACCACCATGCCCAATCGTTTCCGCCTCAATCAGGCATACGCGCAGTCCTTCGTGCGCGGCAACACGCGCGGCGTTCAGTCCCGTAAACCCGCCGCCAATCACGACCAGATCGACTGTGATATTGTCGGTTAAAGGTGGGAATGCAACCTGTTCAACCGCTGCATTCCGCCAATGATTTCGCGACATTAAAAGAAGGCTTGCAAACCAGTCTGTGCACGTCCCAGGATCAGGGCGTGGACATCATGCGTTCCTTCATAGGTATTCACCGTTTCCAAATTACACATGTGACGCATGATTTGGAATTCCTCTGAAATCCCGTTTCCGCCGTGCATATCCCGTGTTGTACGCGCGATGTCCAAGGCTTTGCCACAGTTATTGCGTTTGATCATGGAAATCATTTCGGGCGCTGCGCGCGCCTCGTCCATCAAACGGCCCACACGCAACGCCGCCTGTAGGCCCAGTGTGATTTCGGTTTGAATGTCGGCCAATTTCTTTTGGAATAGCTGCGTTTGGGCAATTGGACGATTGAATTGTTTGCGATCCAGTCCGTATTGACGGGCCGCATGCCAGCAGAATTCGGCAGAACCCAAAACGCCCCAACTGATCCCGTAACGCGCACGGTTCAGACACCCAAACGGGCCCTTTAAACCACTGACATGGGGCAGCAATGCATCATCACCAACCTCAACACCATCCATGACAACTTCACCGGTGACAGAGGCGCGCAGTGATAGTTTTCCACCGATTTTTGGCGCACTTAGGCCCTTCATCCCCTTTTCCAGTATAAAACCCCGGATTTTACCATCATGCGCCTCGGATTTGGCCCAAATGACGAACACATCAGCCAAGGGCGAATTGGAAATCCACATTTTTGATCCGGTGATCCGATACCCGTTTGCGGTTTTTTCGGCGCGTGTTTTCATCCCCGCTGGATCAGACCCCGCATCAGGTTCGGTCAAACCGAAACAGCCGATCAATTCACCGCTGGCCAAACCGGGTAGATATTTTTGACGCTGTTCTTCGCTGCCATATGCATAAATTGGATACATCACCAAGGACGATTGCACCGACATCATTGACCGATATCCGCTATCCACACGTTCAATTTCACGCGCAACAAGGCCGTAGGTTACGTAACCTGCCCCTAGACCGCCGTATTCCTCTGGAACTGTGATGCCCAACAAACCCATTTCGCCCATCTGACGGAAAATTTCTGGCGCGACCTCTTCTTCGCGATAGGCATTGATCACGCGGGGTTGCAGTTTTTCTTGGGCAAAGGCGCGTGCGCTGTCACGGGTTAGGCGCTCATCCTCGGTCAATTGATCCTCTAACATAAACGGATCTGCCCAATCATAGCTGGACAAATCAGGTGCGTCTTTGGCCTTTAACATGGGTTTATCTAACATTGGATGCTCCATAATATATGCGTTACGCGTATATATACTTTATGTATTATCCAATTTATATAGCATATATGACATAATTATATGAGCTTTCATCATGGTACAGTTGACGCGTTCCGATTTACCCAGCATGGCATCACTGCGCGCGATCGAAGCCTTAGATCGTTTAAAAACAGCATCTGCAGTGGCCAAAGAGCTGTCTCAAACCCAAAGTGCGGTTTCACGGCAACTTCA
>JAKMGV010000171.1 GCA_022424725.1 Paracoccaceae bacterium | reverse complement strand
TTTTAAAGGAAAAATCACCCAACACGTGGTACCCGCGGCCGGACTCGAACCGGCACGGCCTACTAAGCCCAGAGATTTTAAGTCTCTTGTGTCTACCATTCCACCACGCGGGCACGTGTTGGGTGGGGCGAACATAGCGATAGTTGATGCGGTGTAAAGGGGTTTCAAATCGGATATGACGCGAAAGTGTTGCATTAAGTGCAAAACATAAATTTCCACGTTTCAAATCCTTGACGCACTTGGTTGAAACCGCCAAACCTTAGGTATGTTCCCGTTTCGTGATCACAATCACTCTGGCCGTACGCCTTTTGTCACATACGCCCTTATTGTGATGAATGTTCTGATATTTCTAACCTATTGGACAGAACTGGATAACGCAGGGTATATGAATGCTTTGTTGATCAATTGGGCCATGGTGCCTGAATTTATCAGTCAGGGTTATGGGCAGGCAGGTTTGTTGACATCTATATTCTTGCATGGCGGCGTCATGCATCTGCTTGGGAATATGCTGTTTCTCTACATTTTTGGGGACAACATCGAAGATGAGCTAGGAAGCGCAAAGTTCCTAGGGTTTTACCTAGGCACAGGTATTTTGGCGAACCTTGCGCAATACGCAATTGCTCCCATGTCCGATGTCCCCGTGATTGGCGCATCTGGGGCTGTTGCAGGGGTTATGGGAGCTTATCTATTGCTATACCCCAAAGCACGCGTCGATATCATTCTAATTTTCATTATCTTTTTCAAAATCTTCACACTGCGCGCATGGATCGTGTTGGGCATTTGGATTGCGATGCAATTTTGGGGCGGCTTTGGGTCGGATCCCGAAACAGGTGGCGTTGCCTATTGGGCCCATATCGGCGGCTTTGTCGCGGGGATAGCCACGATTTATCCGCGCTGGCGCGCGAAAGGATCCCGCGCATTTTGGCAGGCGACTGATGGTGTGCCGCCCCACCCAGAGGCGACATACACACTCACACAATCAGGGATCCCCAAAATACCCCACAGGCCCCGTCGCTAATTAGCTGCGCAAGATTTTTGCAAATGCCTCAAACTGCGCTTCGCTTGCAACGATAACATCGCCTGTTTCCATTGGATCCGTATCTGGTGTCAGACCTTCAACCAATGCGCCCGCCTCTTTCGCGATAAGCAACCCAGCGGCAATATCCCACGATTTCAAACCGCGTTCCCAAAACCCATCATAGCGTGCTGCAGCAACATATGCCAAATCCAACGACGCCGCACCAAAACGGCGCACACCCGCACAGGCAGGCATCAGTTTGGCCAAATCTTGCAATGTTTCAGGCAGATCGCCCGCACGTCCAGAAAACGGGATACCAGTTGCATATAGGCTATCTTCAACACGATAACGTGGGGAAACACGAATGCGCATGTCGTTCATCCAAGCACCAGCCCCTTTTTCTGCAACAAACATCTCGTCTTTGGTGGGATCATAAACAACCGCGGCAACCAGTTGCCCCTTATGCTCAAGCGCGATGGAAACGGCCCAATGCGGAAGCCCGTGCAAAAAGTTGGTCGTGCCGTCAAGTGGATCAACAATCCAACGGCGTGTTGGGTCCTGACCATCCACCTCACCCGTTTCTTCGCCCAAGAAGCCATAGGTGGGTCGCGCCTCGGTCAGTTCTTCGCGAATGATCTTTTCTGCAGCCATATCCGCACGTGACACAAAATCCCCGGCCCCTTTACGTGAAACCTGAAGATTTTCCACTTCGCGGAAGTCTTTGGAAAGGGAACGCCCCGCCTTGCGCGCGGCTTTCATCATAACGTTAACGTTGGCGCTACCTTGCTGCATTTGAATATCCTTGTTTTCAGGCTGGCCGTATACGCTCAATTCAATGGCTTGCCAAGGGAGGAGTGTAAAAAGGGCTGGATCGCACGCAGCCCAAGTTAAATTTAGTGTGAATGCGTGTGCGCAGACATTTTATCCTGACGTTCCAAATCAACTGGAACAGTCAGATTAACCTCGCCAGCATGTTCAAAAGTAAGGGTCAATTCAAACATATCCCCATGCTCTAATGACCGCGTAAGCCCCATGAACATTACATGATCTCCACCCCGTTTCAGCGCATGCAAGCCCCCTGCAGGAATGATCATGCCATCTTCAAGCTTGGTCATTTTCATAACGCCATCTTCTTCGATATGCGTATGAAGTTCGACACGTTTCGCCACATCAGATGCAGCCGCAATCAAACGATCATCCTGATCTGAATGGTTGTGGATCATCATGAATGCGGCACCCGATTTGGCAACTTTGCTTGCGACGCGTGCATAGGCATCCATCACCATAAGGTCGCCAGCGAACAAAGGCGTGCTTGTGAACAATGCGACAGATGCCGCTGAGAATAGGTTTCTTAGTTTCATTTTTTTCTCCTGATTTCTTTTGTGTTGGTTTTGAAATCAAGAATGGATGGGTGGACCCCGTTGCTGAAAACCATCAAACACCACTGACGCGCGTTGGGCCTGATTGATCCAATATTGATGCGTCTTCGCATGGGTATCAATTAAAACCACAGCGTCCGTTAAAATATCACCAAGCGCCAATACAGAAATACAATCAGGACACGTAACCTGTCGCTTAATGGGATCACCATTGGCATCCAGCATGACCACAATCATCGAACCGCCACTACAAACGGGGACGATATGGGCGACATCCTGTTGATTCGGCATCGCATGGACGCGCGAAAACGCGCCAATGATCATGGCAAGGATCAAACTTATGCGAAGTAAGTTAAGAATGGGATCACCCGACACTAGGACGCAAAAAAACCCTGCCACACTGCGACAGGGTCTTCAATAAATCTTGGTGCGACACTTACGCTGTTTGCGCTTTTGAGATCTCTTTTTTGATCTTTAGCGCGTTGTCAGATAGTTCACCATCTTTTGCTTTTGCCAAAAATGCATCAAGCCCACCACGGTGATCAACAGAACGAAGAGCCGCTGCTGAAATGCGCAACTTGAACCCACGGCCCAATGTTTCAGATTGCAGTGTAACGTCGTTCAGGTTTGGCAAGAAGCGACGACGTGTTTTGTTGTTGGCGTGGCTGACGTTGTTGCCAGTCATCGGGCCTTTTCCAGTCAATTCGCAGCGTCGCGACATGATCTTATCCTCATCTATTTTCGTCTGACCTGCATGAAACGCTGGCCAATATAAAAAGGCGCCGCTAATGGGGCCGCGCCGAAATTCAGTTAGTGCGCTTCTATGTGGAAATCTGGGTAAGGTCAAGAAGCCAGAACCCGCAATTTACGAATTTTCAGGCCTTTGAATATTTATAAACCGTACATCCGTGTTTTTACTGGGTAAAATTTTGTCAATCACCCCGTTAATCGAATCGTTTCGACTTTAAATCATTGACGAAAGAATCGGCGGCAAGGGATGCTGATATTTCGCCCTCCTGAATTGCACGTTCTAACGCATCCATGCGCTCGCGCGCCTCTGCACCATCAAGTTGCGACAGCAACATTTGGCGAATATCCTCTTTGAACCAAAATGAAACTTGGCTTTGGCGCGTCTGGTCAAAATATCCTTGCGCACGTCGCCAAGAGATCAGTTCATTGATTTTATCCCAAGCATCCGACAAACCGCTTTCTTCAATCGCGGAAACCGTCATCGCCATGGGAAACCCGTCGGGGTCATTGGGGCGTGATCGCAGAAGTCGCAGTGCGCCTGCGTAATCTGCACAAGTGCGGGTCGCTGTTGCCTTTAAATCACCATCCGCTTTGTTCACCAAAATCATATCGGCAATTTCCATGATGCCGCGTTTGACACCCTGCAATTCATCGCCGCCAGCCGGCGCAAGCAGCAACAAAAACAAATCGGAAATCTGCGACACGATTGTTTCGGATTGCCCAACCCCAACCGTTTCAATCAGCACAACATCAAACCCAGCCGCCTCGCAAATCGCGACAGCTTCGCGCGTGCGTCGTGCCACACCGCCAAGGTGCGATTGGCTGGGCGAAGGTCGGATAAATGCATTTGGGTTGCGTGACAACCGATCCATGCGTGTTTTATCACCTAATATGGACCCACCCGTGCGGGCGGAACTGGGATCAACGGCAAGTACCGCAACTTTCCATCCTTGATCCGTTAAATACATACCAAAGCTTTCGATAAAGGTTGATTTGCCAACACCGGGCGTACCCGACAAACCAATGCGCAGGGCCTGTCGATTTGCCTTTGACGCACCCTCTAGCAATTCCAACGCTGCTGCGCGGTGATCTGAACGCGAACTTTCCACCAATGTAATCGCCTTGGACAA
>JAKMGV010000054.1 GCA_022424725.1 Paracoccaceae bacterium | reverse complement strand
GCATCTGTGCGCACCAATTCAAGCAGATATCCCTGCGGGCCAATGGCGACATGAATATTGCGCCGTTCCAATTGGGTTAGGAAAAACGAACGATCCACGTAGCGTGATGACAGCGCGGTTGCCAATGACACTGTGACCAAAACGGCAAGTCCCGTTTGCCAATCCCCTGTCATTTCAAACACGATCAATGTCGTGGAAATCGGTGCGCCCAAGACGGCCGCGGCAACCGCAGCCATGCCTGCAAGGGCGTATAGGGAAACTGACCCTGACATTGACGGCACAAATGACGTTGCAATAATCCCATAGGACAATCCCAACAGCGCCCCAACCATAAGCGATGGGGAAAATACACCGCCGCCCATGCGGCCCCCCATTGTGATCGACACGGCAATAACCTTGATCATGCAGAACAATATCGCCTGCGACAGGATCAAATTACCAGACAGTGCCGCAAAGGTGGTTTCATATCCCACCCCGATGGTCACCGGAAACTGTGTTGCAATCAGACCCAGTAACACACCCGCAACCGCAGGACGCAACCAGCGCGGCAATGTCAGGTGATCTTGGATTCCCGATGCGACCGTATCCGCCAAAAAGATGGAGCGCATCAAAATAACCGCCACGACGCCTGAAACCAACCCCAGCCCCATAAAGGCGGGCAGTTCGACGTAAAATTGCAAATCAGGGGCAAGGGGTAGATTAAATTCAACCTGATCCCCAAAGGCCATTTGATGCACCACTGCCCCCGCAACAGAGGCAATAACAATCGGCGCAAAGGCATGCAGTGCAAAATGGCGCAGGATCACCTCAAGCGCGAAAAGCGCGCCAGCGATGGGTGCATTGAAACTGGCCGCAACTGCGGCACCCGTGGCGCATCCCAACAAATCACGCGCTGTGATCCCACGCGCGTTCACCCATTCACAGACCTTGCTTGAAATCATAGCCGCGATGTGAACCGCAGGGCCTTCGCGCCCTGTGGACCCACCCGTGGACAGGGTGATCAAACTTGCTGCGGCCGAGGCCAATCCCTCTTTCCCTTCGACACGGCCATCATGTAGGGCGGCCCCTTCTATCACATCTGCCACTGATCGCACGCGGCCATCATCGGTTAGATAGTGAAATATTAACCCCGTGGCGACGCCCCCGATCGTTGGGATTAGAACAACCCAATACCAATCCAATGTTTCTGCAAAACTGTGCAAACGGTTTACATCGGGGGTGCCATAGGCCCAGGTTTGGATCCAGGCAATCCCCATCCCAAACAACACGGCGGCAACGCCACTGGCAATGCCAATCACAAGGGCAAGCCCCCAAAAACCAACGTGCCAAAAAATCCGCAACGAACGCAGGCGAAGACGCGCGAACACACTGTCCAAAAACTCACCCAACGCGGACATTTGACTGCTGCCTTTTCATTTTCGGGCCAGAGCACTAGTGTTCCTTAAATGCTATGAAATATCAGAGGGATGCAATGATCAAGCAAAATGCGACCCAAGCCTTGCGCCAATTGTTGGGGGATCGTTTCACAACGTCACAGTCTGATCGTGAAATTCATGGTCGCTCGGAAAGCCATTTTGATCTTATGCCACCTGCTGCGGTGGCCTATCCCACAACAACGGATGAGGTGCAGCGCATCGTTGAAATCTGTGCCCGTTCTGGCGTTCCGATGGTCGGCTGGGGCACGGGCACCTCGCTTGAGGCGCAGACAGGGGCGGATGACAGCAGCCTAACAATCGATTTTTCACGGATGAATAAGGTACGGCATATTGACCCCGAAAATATGCTGATCACAGTGGAGCCCGGCATCACACGAAAAGAGGTGAATGAGGCACTGCGGGATACGGGCCTGTTTTTTAGTGTTGATCCCGGCGCAAACGCATCCATCGGCGGCATGGCCGCAACACGGGCCAGCGGAACAACCACCGTACACTATGGCACCATGCGAGATGCGGTCAAAGCGTTAGAGGTGGTTTTGGCCGATGGGCGTATCATCACAACAGGCACATATGCGAAAAAAACATCCGCCGGGTATGATTTAACGGCACTGATGGTCGGATCCGAAGGAACGCTGGGATTGATCACCGAATTGACCCTGAAATTACATCCCATCCCCGAGGCGATCAGCGCGGGGATCGTCGCCTTTGAAAGCTTTGGGGGCGCTGTGCAAAGCGTGATTGAAACGATCCAAATGGCCCTGCCCATGGCGCGCATGGAATTTGTGGACACGGCAACGGTTCAGGCGTTCAACGCCTATGCAGATCGCAACATGCCCCCCATGCCCCATCTGCTGTTCGAATTACACGGAAGCGAGGATAGCGTAAAACAAGACGCCGAAACATTCGGCGCAATTTGTCGCGAAAACGGTGGGCAGGATTTTGAATGGTCCGAAAAAACCGAGGATCGCACAGCGCTCTGGTCCCTGCGCCACAACGGATACTACGCAATTTTGGCAGCGCGCAAAGGTGCGCGCGCGGTTGTCACCGATATCTGTGTTCCGATATCACACTTGGCCGATGCGGTCGAAGAAACCCGCGCGGATATCGCCGCATCGGGCCTGATGGGGCCAATTTTGGGACATGTTGGGGATGGAAATTTCCATTCTGTCCTATTGCTTGATCCTGAAAATACAGCGGAACATGAAACGGCGCTTGCCCTGTCTGATCGTATGGCACAGCGTGCGCTGGCCTATGGCGGCACCTGCACGGGCGAACATGGCGTCGGGATCGGTAAGAAAAAGTTTATGGAGGCCGAACACGGTCCCGCTTGGGATGTGATGGGCGCGATCAAACAGGCGCTTGATCCCCATAACCTAATGAACCCTGGGAAATTGGTGCGTGATTAAGACTTAACGCCCTTCAATCAAGGTCCGCGCGGCTGCGCGTGCCTCGATTGTGATCGTATCGCCCGAAATCATGCGGGCGATTTCATCGACACGCGCCGTGTCCGACAGAAGATCAACACGCGATAATGTCATATCCGCGCTTTGTTGTTTCGCCACCTGAAAATGGCGATCCCCAAGGGCCGCGACCTGTGGGGAATGCGTAACAACCAAAACCTGCGCATCCTGCGCCAAACGCGACAAACGCCGCCCCACCGCATCCGCCGTGGCGCCGCCAACGCCGCGATCAATTTCGTCAAAGATCATGCTGTTCTGTGCACCGTCACGGGACAAACACACCTTTAGCGCCAAAAGAAAGCGGCTCAGCTCTCCACCAGATGCAATTTTTGCCAATGGCCCTGCTGGTGCGCCGGGGTTGGTTGCAACAACAAAATCCACCTGATCAACACCTGTTGCCGATGGATCGGCACCCTTGACCTGTGTGGTGAACACAGCGCGTTCCATTTTCAACGGTGCCAATTCGGCACCCATCGCCAAATCCAGTGCCTGTGCCGCCGATTTACGTGCACGGCTTAGGACACCAGCGGCCTCGTCATAGGCAGCCTTCGCCGCAGCGACGGCTGCATTCAATTCCTTAAGTCCCCCGGCACCCATATCCAGCAGATCGAGCTTGGCGCTTAACTCCTGCGTTAATGTGGGGAGTTCATCAGGCGCGACAGTGTGCTTGCGCGCTAAGGCGCGGATCGCGAACAGGCGTTCCTCGGCCAATTCCAGATCATGTGGGTTGAATTCCAAGGCGTCCAAACATGCCTCAACCCCTTGGGCCGCATCATCCAGTTCAACCATCGCCCGCGACAGCGCGGCCAATGGCTCTTCCAAACGTCCCTCGGCGGCATCTGCGGCACCATCAAGCCAGCGCATTGCGTCGCTCATCATGCCCTCGGCCCCTTCGCGGCCCAAGGCCTGCGCCGCATGGGCGATATCAGCGCGGATTTTTTCAGCCCCCTGCATCAAACGACGACGGCTGTCCAATTCGGCCTCTTCACCTGCCTCGGGTGCCAGTTTTTGCAATTCATCTACAGCGTGGCGCAAAAACTCTTCTTCTGCACGCAGCTCTTCTTGGGCGGCTTCTGCCGTGCGCAAATCCTTTTCTGCGGCACGTAGGGCGCGGAAGGCAGCGGATACAGTGGACAACATGTCATCATGCCCGCCAAAGGTATCTAATAAATCGCGGTGCCCCTTTGGGTCCAATAACCCGCGATCATCGTGCTGACCGTGCAATTCGACCAAATGTTCAGAAACGGCACGCAATACTTCGCCAGACACACGTCTGTCATTGATCCATGCGGTTTTACGACCATCTCGGCTGTTGACGCGCCGCAAAATCAATTCATCGTCAAGCGGGATGCCCGCCTCTTGCAAAACAGCGCGTGCGGGATGGGTTGGGCCCAGATCGAACCAAGCGCTAACCTCGCCCTGACCTTGGCCGCTGCGCACCAGATCCGCGCGACCCCGCCAGCCCAAAACAAACCCCAGACTGTCAAGTAGAATGGATTTACCTGCGCCCGTTTCACCCGTAAGAACATTGAGTCCTGAGGAAAATTCAAGCGATAGGTGATCAATGATCAGCATATCGCGAATGTCCAAACCACGCAGCATGTCGCGATCCGCCCCTTACAACCACTGACCTTTTAGCACTTGGCGATGCACTTTTTGCAGCCAACCTGTGCCGATCAAACGTGGCTTAAGCCCCTGATCCGTCAATAATTTATAACTGCTGTCGTACCATTCGGTTGATTGGAAGTTATGGCCCAAAATGGCCCCTGCTGTTTGTGCCTGATCCGTTAGACCAAGGGACAAATACGCCTCAACCAAACGATGCAGCGCCTCGGCGGTATGTGTAGTTGTTTGGAAGGATTCAACAACATTGCGGAAACGGTTAATGGCCGCGGCGTAGTTTTTGCGCCCAAGGTAGTAACGCCCAACCTCCATCTCTTTGCCAGCAAGGTGATCAAAGGCAAGGTCGAATTTCAAATTGGCAGAACGCGCATATTCACTGTCAGGATATTGTTCTATGACAATGCGAAATGCTTGTAATGCCTGACGTGTGATTTTTTGATCGCGCCCAACATCGGCGATTTGGTCGTAATAGGACAATCCAATCAAGAATTGCGCATAGGCCGCGTCCTCTTCGGCAGGATAGAAATCAATGAACCTTTGTGCAGCTGCGCGGGTTTCATCATAAGCGCGGTTTTCATGATGGGCGTAGGCCTGCATCATCATGGCGCGTTGTGCCCATTCCGAATAAGGGTAAAGGCGTTCTACCTCGGAAAAGAAAAAGGCCGCATCGGCAAACCGTCCACGGTCCACTTCGTATTCGCCACGCTCATAAATTTGATCGGGGCCAAAACCTTCGACGTCAACGAATGTTGCAGTCTTCGAACCAGAGCAACCCGCAACAGCAAAAAGCGTTACGAAAGCGGCAATTCGAAATGCATGTAAGCGGCCTGTTGTCATCTATTTCCACTTTATCTTTTTGGGTAGCTTAACCGACGATTAGGGGATGATCTAGCATAGAAAAATGTAACGCAAAATGGTTGATACAGATTGCATACAAAAAACCGCCGAAGGGGATGAATTAAAGTCGGTTATGGCCTAGGCGACTGCGCAAACTTCGTCCAAATGTGCGCCCGCCCCAGGAAGCAGGGCCGCTGTATCATGATCGCATGTCACAACTTCGAAACATTTGGGGTTTGCAAACATGGCGCGCAGCAAGGAATTGGTCAATGCATGGCCCGCGCGATGACCCACATAACGACCAATGATCGGCGCACCCGCCAATGCCATATCGCCAAGCGCGTCCAACATTTTGTGACGCACGGCCTCATCCGCGTGGCGTAGACCACCGGGCGACAAAATCTGATCACCGTCCACAACAACCGCGTTTTCCATTGTTCCGCCAAGCGCAAGGCCAGCGGCACGCATTGTTTCAACATCACTGTTGCGGCAGAATGTGCGGCTGTCACACAGCTCCCGCACAAAGGAACCATTGGAAAGGTTCAATGATTTCGACTGTTTCCCTATAGCCTTATCCGCAAAATCAATGGCAAATTGCATTTCTGGTGCATCGGACGGTTCAAAACGTGCCCACCCCTGATCCGTTTTGAATTCAACAGGTGCCAAAATGCGGATCGCACGCACAGGTACATCCAATGAAATAACCCCTGCCCCAAGGATCGCACGCACAAATGGAACCGCGCTGCCATCTAGGATTGGAAATTCTGGGCCATCGACCTCGATCAATGCATTGTGCACACCACAGCCTGCCAGCGCCGCCATCACGTGTTCAACTGTGGACACCTCGGCCCCCAGATCATTTACCAACTTGGTACATAACTGCGTTTGTTCAACATTATCCCAACGTGCCGCGATCAATGGATCGCCGATTGTGATGTCGGTTCGTTTGATCCAGACGCCGTGACCCGCTGCTGCAGGGTGAATGCGCATCGTTACAGGCGCTCCAGAATGAAGTCCGATGTCCGAAAACGTCAATGATGTCGATAGTGTCGTTTGCACTTTTGCTCCCTTACACGTGACGGGAATGCCCCACAATCGTGGGTAATGTTCGGGTCGCTAAAATACAATTCAAACTTTGTGACTCTGTGTAACAATGCCATTTGACATAGGCGGATTTTCGCCATCCACAAAAAACCACCGCCTAAGCGATGGTTTTTAAATAATTTTTGGATGTTCGGCTTAGTTTGCCTGACGCCGTAAGAATGCAGGAATTTCGATTTTTTCCTGTTCCTGTGAACGCTCGCCTTCCTCGGCAGCGGGCGCTGGTGCGCTCATTGCGGGCTGTGAACGGACCGCTGGCTGTGCTTTGGGCGCAGATTCTGACCCACCTGACATGCGATTGATCAGGGATCCGATGCCGAAACGCGGGCGCTCTGACTCGGCGGGTTCTTCTTCAACCTGCTCGGGCGTCCGTGCAACACCTGTGTTCTGAACCGCTGTGCGCAAACGGGCCATCGCATCCTCGGATGGCGTGCCTGGTGCTGGCGCTTTGGGGGCAACGAATGCTTCGCTTGCATCTTCTGCGACTTCTGGCTGATAGGCGGGCGCAGGTTCATCTGCCGCAGTCGGTTGAAACTCGGAGGCGGGCGCAAACATTGGCTTGGCCTCTTCTGCTGCTGCTACGGGGCTTGCATCAAACAGGCCTGGTTCTTCTGCTGCGACAGCAGGCTCTGCTTCTAGGACTTCCTCAACAACCGGGGCGGCTGCTGCGAATGCTGTGGCCGCGCGGGTTGGAACCGGGATGTCCGCCGCTTTTTCGCTTACGTCGATACCTGTTGCAACAACAGAGACGCGCATGACACCACTGATATCTGGATCAAGCGTTGAACCAACGATGATATTGGCATCTGGGTCCACTTCTTCGCGGATACGGTTTGCCGCCTCATCCAATTCAAATAGGGTCAGATCATAACCACCCGTGATGTTGATCAAAACGCCACGCGCGCCACGTAGGCTGATTTCGTCCAACAATGGGTTTGCAATGGCTTTTTCGGCGGCTTGCTTGGCGCGATCTTCGCCCTCGGCCTCGCCCGTGCCCATCATCGCCTTGCCCATTTCGTCCATCACTGCGCGTACATCGGCGAAATCAAGATTAATCAAACCAGGACGCACCATAAGGTCAGTTACACCCTTTACGCCTTGGTACAGCACATCGTCTGCCATGCTGAAAGCTTCGGTAAAGGTGGTTTTCTCATTCGCAAGGCGGAACAGATTTTGGTTTGGAATAATGATCAATGTGTCGACCATTTTCTGCAACGCTTCAACGCCCGCTTCGGCCTGACGCATGCGCTTGGCGCCTTCGAACTGGAACGGTTTTGTGACAACGCCAACGGTTAGGACACCCATTTCACGCGCGGCTTGTGCGATGATCGGTGCAGCACCTGTACCTGTGCCCCCGCCCATACCAGCAGTGATAAAGCACATATGCGCCCCTGCCAAATGATCCACAATTTGTTCAATGCTTTCTTCGGCTGCGGCCGCGCCCACTTCTGCGCGTGCGCCTGCGCCCAATCCTTCGGTAACCTTTACGCCCAATTGGATGCGCGATGCCGATTGATTTTGTTGCAGGGCCTGCGCATCGGTATTCGCGACAACGAACTCAACGCCTTCCAGCTGCTTTTCAATCATGTTGTTCACAGCATTGCCGCCAGCACCGCCAACGCCAAACACCGTGATGCGTGGTCTTAATTCATTTTCTTCGGGTACCGATAGATTCAATGCCATGTCACTTGTCCGCCTGATGTCCCAGTTTTCTGGGATAATTTCGCCTATATGACCCTAAGTCTACCTCTGAACGGAGCGAAGGTCACGCAAAAAACGCAAGTTTTACGCAAAATATAGTGAAAATCAGCGAAAATTCGCCCTATCTGGCCAAGTTCTCAAGAATTTGTGGTTACCAGTTCTCTTTGAACCATCGAAGCGCTTTGCGAATAGAGCGTGCGCCCAATTTTTGCGCAGGCACTTCGAAATCCCACCATTCATCTTGGGGGTGTGCCGCAAACAGGGAAACGCCGACCAAAGCCGTACAACTGGGCCCTGAATAGGCTTGTGGCAGTCGATGGATGCGCAAGGGTCGGCCAAGGCGCACCTGCTGTCCCAAAATACGGCTGGCCAAGGTGTCCATACCTGGCACTTGGCTCGCACCACCTGTCAAAACGATTTGCTGACTAGGCAAATGCTCAAACCCGGCCGCATCCAGATGTGCGCGCACTTCTTCTAAAATCTCTTCAACCCGCGGGCGCATAATCCCGATTAATTCCGTGCGGCTGATGGTGCGGCGATCATGTTCCCAATCGCCTGTATCCCCGCCAATCTCGATCATATCGCGGTCATCCATGCCCGTGGCCATTAACCCGCCACTGCGTGTTTTGATACGTTCGGCTGTAGCGATAGGCACCTGAAGGCCCATCGAAATATCGCGCGTTACGTGATCCCCGCCCAAACGCACCGTATCAGCGTAAATCATGTGTTTTTTCATGAAAATGGACAGGGATGTGGTTCCGCCGCCCATATCAATGCAGGCCGATCCCAACTCTTGCTCATCCTCAACCAAAGAGGCCATACCAGATGCATATGCGGATGAGGCGATCCCCGCCAATTCCAAATCACAGCGTTTGATACAATAGGCCAGATCAAGGATTGATTTTTCACTGACCGTTAACATGTGCATATCGGTCGAAAGCTCTTTGCCAATTTGCCCACGCGGATCGGAAAGTCCCGAACGATGATCCAATGCGAAATTCACAGGTTGCGCATGCAACACCTCGCGCCCTTCACCATAGGCGGGGACATCGCAGGCCGATAAAACTTCGGCGATGTGTTGTTCGGTCACAAATTGATCCTCGACCGTGATCTGTCCCGCCAATCCATATGACCGCGGCGCGCCCCCTGAAAAGGATGCAATCACATGATCCACGCGCACACCTGCTAATTTTTGCGCAGATTGCAATGCCGTGCGAATAGCGCGTTCTGCTTCGGGCATGGAAACAACCTCGCCAAACTCAATCCCGCGGGACCGTGTTGTGGCTGATCCGATAACGCGAAACCCTGACTGCCCTGCCATTGGCCCCACGGTTTCGGCATCAATGTTGCGATCCACCCCATCAAAGCGCAGGATCAGACACCCAATCTTGGTACTGCCCACGTCCAGAACAGCAATCACGCCGCGCTGAAGTGCCGCTTTGCGCATGGATCGCATTGCACGTTGAGCATCGTAAAAATCGGTCATTGATCGGCTCCACTACTCTTTATTTGCCGCAAAAGCATGCTGGATGTACCATCCGCAAGGCGCAGCGTTGGACGTTCGCTTAAACGCATGTCCACAACACTGATCGCGCGATCCAGCAACTCTTGGGTATCATTTAAAATCAAAACTTTTTCTAAGGCCTGCACCGCACCTTCGGCGGGCAACATGATGCGTTGATTGCGATCCAACGCCAGATCCCAGCGCCTCTCGCCTACATAGATCACACCGCGCAACCGATCCGCAAGCGGCGCCGCACTGGCCAATATCGTACGTGCCTCGGCAATATTTTCATCCGCCCCTTCACCTGCAACCAACGGCAAATCAGGATAATCCATGCGCGCTGTAATCGAACGCACATAGTGACCCATTTCATCCAGCAATTCCAAACCATCCCGCTTGCGCCACACAAAGGCAGGCTTGCGTTCACTGACATCAATGAACAAAATGCCGTCCCGAACCTGAAGCGATGCATCCGCCACGGGGTCGAGTTCGACCAAAATTTTGCGCATTTCTTGGACATCAAGGGAAAAGGAACTGATCGGGAAATCAACGGGCAGAACTTCGCGAATATCTTCTTCCAGTGTCGGACCCGCGCCTTTAATCTGTGCGGCACTCACCATGAATTCGGGGCGCTCAATAATACTGCGATGTACATCATCTGCAAAGGCGCGCAAATTTTCGCGGTGCTCTTCATCCGCGAAATATAGCCCAACAGCAAGCGCCAAAACAAACCCAGGAATTCCGTAAAACACCAACCGACGCAACAGCGGCGTCAGCATGAACCGCATCAACCGATACGACAGCCGCGATGGTGCAGGATCATGCACGTTGGTATATCGCGTCCCTAACGATCGCATGAGGCATCCTTTATCATCCAATCACACAGCTTTGCGAAACTGATCCCCATTTTTTGCGCCTGCTCTGGCACCAAGGATGTGGGCGTCATGCCCGGCTGTGTGTTTGTTTCCAACAGAAACAAGCCCTCGCGCCCGCGCGCATCATCCCAACGAAAATCCGTGCGACTGACAC
>JAKMGV010000170.1 GCA_022424725.1 Paracoccaceae bacterium | reverse complement strand
CTGATCCTGTTTTTCGGGCTGTCGATCAGTCAGGGCGTCACCAAAAATCCGCTGACCGTTGGACAGGTTTATGATGTCCCCCAAGTGTCCGAGGTGCAGGTGGGCGACATTCTGAAACGGGTCGGTTCAATCGATGTTCCAGCGGATGGCGAATTTTCGGACTTTTTCCTAGCTATTCGGGAAAACCCCGATGGACCCATTATTGACTATGTAGTTGAACGCAATGGACGTGATGTTGTGGTGCAGGGCCCCGCGATGGATTTGGCGCGTATCAGCAGCCTGATCCCACGCTCTGCCGCGATCGAGGTCGGTTTGAAAGTGGGCGATGTCATCACCCATGTAAACGGCGATCCGATCAATTATTTTTCCGACCTTAAGGTTGCAGTTGAGGGGTCCAATGGCGCACCGCTTTCATTGAGGGTGTATCGTGCAGGCGAAACGCTTGATTACGATCTACAACCCAAAAAGGTGGAAGAGCAAAACGATCAAGGCGGATATGATGTGTTTTGGCGCATCGGAATTGTCAGCACGCTTTACGCATTTGAACCCGAAAGCGAAGCCATTGGCGTAAGCGAGGCTGCGCAAAATGCTGGGCGTACAACCTATTCGGTTATGAAGGCATCGATCACAGGCTTGGTTGATGTTGTCACTGGCGCGATCAGTTCATGTAACCTTTCGGGGCCAATCGGGATCGCCGAAACATCTGGTCAAATGGCGCGTCAGGGGGGCGATAGCCTGATCTGGTTTATCGCTGTGTTGTCAACGGCTGTTGGTTTGATTAATCTGTTCCCCATTCCTGTTTTGGACGGCGGCCATTTGGTTTTCCATGGTTACGAGGCCGTCACAGGCCGCCCGCCGAATTTGCGCGTGATGAATGCAATGATGATGGCAGGATTGGCCATTGTGCTCAGCTTTATGTTGTTTGCGCTCTTTAACGATGTGTTTTGTCCCTAATCACTGGCAATCCTTCGCGTATTTTTGGCGAAAACCGTGAATGGGTTTTTGACAACATCGGCGTTACGCGCTAACCAGATTAGGCTGCTTTTTAGGGGAGATTGAACCATGGGTTCCATCCGTCATTTTCTGATTTTGTCCACTCTTTCACTGTGCTTGTTTGTTACGTCAGGTGTGCATGGGGCAATGGCGCAGGATTTTAGCTTTTCTCGCATTGATGTGGATGGAAATAAACGGATCGAGACATCGACAATCATCACCTATTCTGGGCTTGTTACCGATCAGGTGTTCGGCGCAGACGATTTGAACCGCGCCTATCAAAACATATTGGCCAGTGGTCTTTTTGAAAGCGTTGAGGTTGTTCCAAATGGCAATCGTTTGGTCATTAAGGTGAACGAATTCCCAACGGTGAACAAAATTGCGTTCGAAGGGAACCGTCGTATAAACGACACCACCCTAAGAGCCGTGGTCGGAATGCAGCCCCGCCGCGTTTTTAATCCTGACAAAGTTGATACGGATCGTGCGGCAATTGCGCAGGTCTATGCGGATCAGGGCCGTTTGGCAGCACGTGTTACCCCCAAAATCATCCGCCGCAGTGACAATCGCGTGGATGTCATATTCGAAATTTTTGAAGGGGCTGTTACCGAAATTGAACGCATCGGGATTGTGGGGAACAAAGTGTTCTCTGATCGTCGACTGCGTCGTGTGTTGGATACCAAACAAGCTGGGTTTTTGCGCCTATTCGTGCGCCGTGATACGTTTTTGACCGACCGCATCGAGTTCGACAAACGTCTGCTGACAGATTTTTATAATGCCCGCGGGTATATTGATTTCCAAATCAATGATGTGAATGCCGAGCTGACCGAAGAAAACAACGCCTATTTCGTCACTTTTAATGTGCGTGAGGGGCAAATGTTTCGCTTTGGTGACGTGACACTGACTTCTGAGCGTTCTGACATTGACGTAAAAGATTTCAAAATCGCGATTTCCGCAGAAACTGGAGATGTTTATTCCCCAACGTTGATGGAGAAAAACCTATCCCGACTTGAGGCGCGTGCAACACAGTTGGGTTTGGATTTCGTGCGTGTCACACCCCGGGTCACCCGCAATGATGCAGACCTGACATTGGACGTTGAATTCGTCTTGGAACAGGGCGAACGTGTGTTTGTTGAACGTATTGATATTACGGGCAACACAACTACGCTGGATCGCGTTATTCGTCGTCAATTCCGAATTTCAGAGGGCGATCCGTTTAACCCACGCCTGATCCGCGAAGCGGCCGAACGCATTCGCGTTCTTGACTTTTTTGGAAATGCTGGCGTGAATGCGCGCGCAGGGACACAGCCGGGTCAAATCATTGTGGATGTCGAAGTTGAAGAGCGGCCCACAGGGTCGTTACAATTGGGCGCGACCTATTCTGGCGATAACGGCTTTGGCGTTGTCATCGATTATTCAGAGCGCAACTTCTTGGGCCGTGGTCAGACGCTGTCTTTTGCGATCCGCTCGGGGATCGACAATCAGTCTTATGAGTTCAATTTCACAGAGCCTGAGTTTTTGAACCCAGAGCTGGGGTTTAATTTGGGCCTATCATATGGTGAAACCGATAATCAGGGCGCTGCATATGACACGCGTAACTTGGACATCACCCCGTCGCTTTCTTTCCCGCTTAGCGAGTATTCGCGTTTGTCGGTGCGCGGCAATGTATCTGCAACGGAAATGTTAAACCCCGGAACCGTTGGAAGCATCGTAGAAAATGAAATCACGCGTGGACGTTTAGATAACGCGGGCTTTGGGTTCACCTATCGCTATGATACCCGCGGCGTTGGGCTTGACCCATCTTCTGGCATCGCGGTCATCTATAATCAAGATTTTGGTGGCATTGCGGGCGATAAAGGTGCCTTTAGTAAGTCAACGATCCGCACGATTGGCGAACGCGCAATTATGAACGACGACGTCGTTTTGCGCGGTGTTCTTGAGGCTGGATTGTTACATCACACGGGCGGGTCCAGCCGCGTGACAGATCGTTTTTTCCTTCCTGCAACGGTCCTGCGTGGATTTGAATTTGCAGGGATGGGACCGCGTCAGCGCGACGGTACAATCAACGATGCCCTTGGCGGCAACAAATATACAGTTGCCAAGTTTGAAGTGGACTTCCCCCTTGGTCTGCCTGAGGAATACGGCATGTCAGGCGGTGCCTTTTATCATGCGGGCAATCTTTGGGACACAGGCGCGAAAGGGGATGAATTGCTTTATGACAACGGGGCGTGGCGTCACGTCGTGGGTGCAACCCTGTACTGGACCACACCCATTGGTCCTTTGCGGTTTGACTTCACACGCGCTTTGAAAAAAGAAACGCAAGATGAAGAGCGTACCTTCGATATGTCCATCGCGACCCGGTTCTGATGCAATCACTTCGCGCTATAGTTTTCCTAGCCTTTGCAACATTTGCTTCGGTGTTACCTGCACAAGAAGTGGCACAAAATCCAGTGGTGACCGTGGATTTAGAACGTCTGATTAGTGAAACGCAAATCGGTCAGTATCTGTCGTCTCAAATGAGCGAAGAGGCTCAGAACTTGCAGGCTGAGTTGGACGCGATCGAGGCGGAACTGTCCGCAGAGGAAGATGATTTAATCAAGAAACGTGAAACACTGGATCTTGATGAATTTCGTGTCTTGGCCAAAGCCTTTGATGAAAAAGCCGTGCGCCTAAGACAAGAGCAGCAGGCGAAAATTCAAGCCATTACCGAGGAAAGCAGTCGCAGACGTCAGGATTTATTGCGCAGCTTTGTTCCCGTGCTGTCCCAAGTGATGCGAGATCGGGGCGCAACGGTATTGCTTGATCGGCGCAGTGTGGTTTTGGATGACCGTGCAAGTGTCGATATCACGGATGTTGCGATCATGATCATTGATCAAAATACGACCGAAACAGACACCTCGACAGATTTGGAAACAGCTGCGGAACCTCGCGTTCAGGAATAGGTGGCTTGCCCGATCAACCATCGCTTGCTAGGGAGTGTTAAGAACAAGTTAAGGAATAATCATGAGTGAGCAGTTGCAAAGCGCAGACATCCAGTTGATCCAACGCATTCTTCCGCACAGATATCCGTTTCTGTTGGTTGATAAAGTTGTCGATATTGATGGAACCACATCGGCGCGTGGGATCAAAAACGTAACCATGAATGAACCGCATTTTCAGGGACATTTCCCTGGAACGCCCATCATGCCTGGTGTGACAATTGTCGAGGCTATGGCGCAAACGGCCGCGGTTATGGTGGGGGTTGCGCTGGATCTTGCGGACAAAAACATGCTTATTTATTTCATGGGCATTGATAAGTGTAA
>JAKMGV010000053.1 GCA_022424725.1 Paracoccaceae bacterium | reverse complement strand
AACCACGCGGACACAGACCATTGCAAAGCCACGTTCTGTTACAAAAATCGACGCTGTTTGCCCCGAGGACCTGACCCCTGAATTTATCGCATCCCTGCAGCGGGCATTTCAGGCGCGTAGTTTGTTTTCGTCTGCAATCACAGGATCGTTTGACGCTCCAACGCGACGCGCGATTATGAATTTTCAATCTGTACGGGGGGTCGAAAGCACAACAGTTACGAAAGCAACTGCCCAAGAATTAGGATTGGTTGTGATTGATCACTGATAAATTAAGGGGGCCGTTTTGGCCCCCTATCAAATCAGTTTAATTTCAGCACAACAAAGCGCGGTTCACCATCCCGTCGCACCAATAGCAACAGCGATTCCCGCCCCGCATCCGTCGCATTTTCAACCTGTTCAACCAGATCTGCGATCCCTTCCACTGGATTTTGCGCGGCATCGGTGATCACATCACCTGCTGCCAAACCAGAGGCAGCGGCAAGACTATCTGCCTCAACCGACAGCAATAGAACACCTGTGACCTCATCGGATAGGTTCATATCGCTGCGCATGTCAGGTGTGATTTCGGAAAGTTGCATACCCAACAATCCCTGCTGCTCTGGTTCCGCAGGTTTGTCACCTTGGGCCATGGCATTTGGTTCAGGACGTTGACCAAGGACCACATCAATGCTCATCCGTTTGCCATCACGCAATACGATCGTTTTGACGGTCGCTCCCACAGGCGTGCCGCCCACGATGCGCACCAATTCACCTGAATCTGCGACCTCTTTACCGTCAAACATCACGATGACGTCCATGGTTTTTAGACCTGCGTCCTTGGCTGGTCCGTCGAACACATCGCGAATGATGGCACCTGTAGGTTCATCCAACCCCAAGGCTTCGGCCATCTCATCGTTCACACTGCCAATGTTTACACCCAACCAACCACGGCGCACTTCGCCATATTCTTTCAGTTGCTTTACAACCGGATCAACGGTGTTTGAGGCCATCGAAAATCCAAGACCGATTGATCCACCAGAAGGTGAAATAATCGCAGTATTCACACCGATCACTTCGCCGTCCATATTGAACAGCGGGCCACCCGAGTTACCGCGGTTAATCGCGGCGTCGGTTTGGATATAGTCATCATAGGGCCCCGACAATTCACGATTGCGCGCCGAGATGATCCCCGCAGAAACAGAGAAACCCTGACCAAGCGGATTGCCCATGGCCATCACCCAATCCCCGACACGTGCCACGTCACTATTGCCAAAGGCGACGTAATCAAAGGGTTTGTCTGCATCAATTTTCAACACCGCGATGTCGATATTTGCGTCTGTTCCAACAATTTTTGCAGGGAAAATGTCACCATTGATCAATTCAACTTCGATCTCATCCGCGCCCTCAATCACGTGGTTATTTGTGACGACATAGCCATCTTCGCTGATCACAAAACCAGCACCCAATGCAGAGGCGCTGCGCGGTCCGCGTTGTCCGTTATTGGGGCCACGAAACAAATCTTCAAACGGGCTGCCCTCTGGTACGATCCCTTGGGGACCAATGGGCGTTGCCATTTTCGTTGTTGTTGTAATGTTAACAACTGCGCCGCCAACCTGTTCAACGAGATCGGCAAAGGTCGCAGGGGCACCACGTGCGGCAGCCGCAAGGGTTTGCATCCACAGCAGTGCAACAAAGGCAAGAAACGTGAACGACAGGCTTGCGCGTGAAACCGCGGGGCGTGTTTGCGCAATCGCCTTGGAGGTAATCTGCATATTCTGAACTCCTCAATTGATACTTACGCCAGTGATGGCTTGGGAATAAGATGTGCCTTGGTTCGGCGACTTTCCAGATACTGAAACACTAGTTCATCAGAATGTGAAGTCACGTGTAGGCGAAACTTAGCGCATCGCCCAAAGGATCAGGGCCCCAATCAGCGCAATGATTGCACCGACCATGCGTCGATGCTCGCTCGAATATTGCGACAGCACTTTTAGCATTTCAAAAATAAGATTAGGGGCCAGCACATAGGCCAGCCCCTCAATCACCATCACAAGCCCAAGGGCCCATAACAATTCTGTCATCATTTGTTCGGTTGATCCGACTTCAGATAGTTAAAGAATTCGCTATCTGGAGCCATGACCATGGTCGAATTATTGCCCTGCAACGCCGTGCGATAGGCATTCAATGACCGATAGAAATCAAAGAATTCTGGATCGGCACCATAGGCTTCGGCAAAGATTGCGTTACGTGTCGCATCTGCTTCACCGCGAATAATCTCTGCTTCACGGTTGGCTTCTGATACGATTTCAACCTGCGTTCTGTCGGCCTGCGCACGAACACGTTGCGCCGCCTCGTTACCGCGAGCGATTTCGTCTGCGGCCTCACGTTCACGTTCGGCCCGCATACGTGCAAACGTCGCGTCCAGGTTTTGACGTGGCAGGTCTGTGCGCTTCAAACGCACATCGACGACATCAATACCGATTTCAAGCGCCTTGGCACGTGCACCGATCAGAATTTGTTGCATCAAGGCGGCACGATCCGAACTTAGAATTTCGTTTGAGGATACTTTACCCAAGATACCTCTGAGTTCATCACGCATGATTTTATCCAAGCTGCCTTCAGCAGCAAGAACTCCACCCGTTCCGACACGTTCCCTGAAACGGTTCACATCGGCGATACGATACCGTGCAAAGGCATCAACAACCAGTCGACGATCATCAGAAGGCGTTGCCTCAATTGGATCAACGTCAATGCTCAAGATACGGTCATCGTAGTAAACGACTTCTTGGATCAAGGGTAATTTAAACGCCAGACCCGGATCCTCTTTCACCGCGACCACACGACCAAACTGAAGCACCAATGCCTTATTACGTTCATCCACGATAAAGATCGAGGACATGATCACGACGACAATCGCGATCAGGGCGACAGAAATAAAATACAGGCCTCGCATTATTTTGACTCCTTACGCAATTCGTTTAGGGGTAGGTAGGGAACAACGCCGCTGCCACCTGTTTCGTCGATGATCACTTTGTCCACACGACCCAAAACCTCTTCCATGGTTTCTAGGTACATACGTTTGCGTGTCACCTCTGGCGCTTTGCGGTATTCGCTCAAAATTGCACCAAAACGGCTGGCTTCACCTGTGGCGCCGTTTACGACCTGCGCACGGTAGGCTTCTGCTGTTTCCAATGCTTGTGCCGCTTCACCACGGGCTTGAGCCAAGACGCGGTTCGCATAGGCATCCGCCTGTTTTTCCAAACGGTCGCGCTCTTGTTCTGCGGCTTGAACTTCGCGGAACGCATCAATCACCTGTTCGGGTGGGTCAGCGCGGTCAAAGTTGACGCGCACGATACTGATACCACTTTCATAACCATTAAGAGCATCTTGGATCAAATCACCCAACCGCACTGCAATTGCTTCACGATCCCTATTTAGGATCGGCGCTAATTCAGATTGCGCGATAATTTCTCGCATCGCTGATTCAGATACCGCACGAATTGTTTGCTGTGGATCACGTAGGTTGAACAAGAATTTTGCTGGATCATTGATGTTCCATACAACTTCGAAATCAATATCGACGATGTTTTCATCCCCTGTCAGCATCAAACCAGCATCGTTTCCGCGACCGCCAATCCCAATGCTTTCGGTTTGTTCACGTGTCACTGGCAGAACTTCGTAGGTGACCAAAGGCCACGGTGCAAAGTTCAAACCTGAATTTCCAACTGAGCTGAATTCGCCCAAAAACAATTCGACAGATTTTTCTTCGGGCTTGACCGTATAAAAACTTGAAAACGCCCAAAGCCCGATCGCAAGCAATGCGCCAAGTCCCAGCATTCCACGAATGCCTTCTGGTCCGCCGCCCCCTTGACCACCGGACCCACCTGATCCACCGTTTCCACCGCCCATTAGAACGCGAAAACGCTCTTGGCCTGCACGTAGCATTTCTTCGACTTCGGGGGGGACCTGTCCTGATTGACCAGAGGGGCGACGATTACCACTGTCATCGTCATTGTTCCCGGTTGGTCGGTTATTACCAGATCCATTGCCGCCCCATGGGCCGCCAGAGTTTCCAGCCATTAAAATTTCCCTTTTTGCTTTGTTTTATACAAACTACCCTAAAACTGGGCAGGATGTAGAATTTTTCAAGAACTTCTCGTTGGATTTCGCATTGTTACCAATTCTTCGGCCATTGTGGGGTGAACTGCAACCGTACGATCAAAATCCGCCTTAGTTGCACCCATTTTCACGGCAATTCCTGCCAATTGAATCATTTCGCCCGCGTGTGGCGCGACAATATGACATCCAAGCACCTTGTCCGTTTTTTGCGAAACAATCAATTTCATAAACACACGTTCTTCCACGCCGCCAAATCCTTCGCGCATCGATTTAAAAGACCTGGTAAAAACATGCAACTTTTCTTGGGCTTCTGCCTCGGCTTCAGATAAACCAATGGTGCCCATTTCAGGTTGCGTAAAAATCGCCGTTGGAATCAGATCGTGGTCGGGCGCGGTCGGCACACATTTGAACACAGTATCGACAAAGGCCATCCCTTCGCGAATGGCAACAGGGGTTAGGTTTGCACGATCCGTCACATCGCCGACTGCATAGATCGACGGCACCTTGGTCTGTGAATAGACATCAACGATAATTTCGCCCTTGCGCCCCAATTCCACGCCCAGCGCCTCAAGCCCCAGACCATCGGTATTAGGTGTGCGCCCCGTTGCAAACATCACCTGATCAACCTGATGAACTGCGCCATTTGTGTCCGTCACCGACAAACCCTGATCGGTTTTTACGATGCTTGCCACATTGGTATTTGTCCGAATATCAACACCATGGGCGCGCATGCCGTTTGCGACATGTTCAATGGCCTCGGCATCAAAACCACGCAAAATTTGATCCCCGCGGTAGAATTGCAAAACCTCGGTTCCCAAACCGTTCATGATCCCCGCGAATTCCGATGCGATATATCCACCACCAACGATAATCATACGTTTTGGCAAAGCATCCAAATGAAACATCTCATTTGACGTTATCGCGTGTTCGATCCCCTGAACTTGCGGAAGCACAGGACGCCCACCAACAGCGATCAAAATATGCTGTGCGCTGAACCTGCGCCCATCTGATAGTTCCACAGTATGTGGATCAATCAGGGTTGCACGCGCGTCATAGGTTTCCACCCCTGATCCAGACAACAGATTGCGATAGACGCCCTCTAGTCGATCCAATTCAGCGGTCAATCGCGTTTTAAAGGCATCCCATGAAAACCCATCATCCGTAACCGACCAGCCATAGGCGCGTGCCAATTCAAAGGCCTGCGGAAATTCGCTTGCATAGACCATCAATTTTTTGGGGACGCATCCGCGAATAACGCATGTGCCGCCGTAGCGGTCTTCTTCGGCCAACGCCACGCGCACACCCTCGGCTGCGGCAACACGGGCCGCGCGCACGCCACCGGAACCACCGCCAATTACAAATAAATCATAGTCAAATGCCATCTTAACTCTCGATATCAGAAAATAGGTTTTCGTTCGTATCGCCCATCATTTGCCGAACTTCCACATCTGCACCCGTTTTCCATTCCGTGCGCACGCTTCCGTCTGTGTTGCCGACGACGACGGCGTTACACATATCAATGAACAGTCCGTTTTCAACCACACCTGGGATTTGATTGATTGCGCTTGCCAAGGCCCTTGCATCCGCAATTTGTCCCATGTGAAAATCAAGGATAAAATTACCCTCGTCCGTCACGAAAGGGGCATCACCTGCCATTCTGCGTGTGATTTCAATTCCTTGATACCCTTGCGCAACTAAGAGGTTTGCGATCAATTTCTGTGTGGCGTCCGCACCGAATTGCAAAACTTCAATCGGAAGCGGGAATTTTCCCAAGGTTTCCACACGTTTTGAAGCATCTGCAATCACGATCATTTGATCAGAAGCCATCGCCACAACCTTTTCCTGTAAATGCGCACCACCGCCCCCTTTGATCAGGGAAAAGTCAGCGTCAAATTCATCTGCACCATCGATTGTGACATCCAACCAACCAGCCTCATCCAACGTGACAACTTTAATCCCCTCTTCTACTGCCTGTTCTTTGGTGCGTGTTGATGTAGGTACCGCCACGATGTCTAATTCCCCATCGCGCACCGATTGGCCCAAATGTTTGACCAACCAATAGGCCGTGCTGCCCGTCCCCAAACCAACCTTCATTCCGCTTTTTACAAATTCAGCTGCACGCAATGCGCAGACATATTTTGCCTTATCTTGTGGGCTTAGTGCATCGTACATGGCAGCATACTCCTTTTTCGTCGCTTATAGGGGACAACCCCCCATTGCGCGAGAGGCAAATGCCAAGTTTTTTGCAAATCATTTAATCGCGGATTATTCATGTCCCGAACGGGCTAAAATAGTCGTTTTTGAAAATACAAAGGTCCAGAAACAAACTATCTGTCGCAGTATGAGATATCGCCTATTCTACGCACCAGATAACGCTTCCCTTATCGTTCGTTTGACGCTTGAGGAATTGCAGCAGCCTTATGAAACGCAGCTGGTTGATCGCGCTGTGGGCGGTCAAAAACATCCTGACTATTTGCAACACAATCCAGTTGGGAGAATTCCCACATTGTTAATTAACGATGAACCCGTGTTTGAAACCGCTGCGATTTTGTTGCACTTAGCAGAGCGCCACAATGCGATGGCACCCGCGCCTGCGGATCCCGCGCGTGCAGCGTTTCTAAAGTGGTTATTCTTTGTGTCCAACACCCTGCACGCGGATTTTCGTTTGTTGGTTTATCCGCACAAACACACCAACGACGCAGGGTGTGCTGATTTACAACGCGGCGCTGAACAGCGTATGGCGCATGCCTTTTCAATCTTGGACGATGCCGCACAGGAATGGTCAGGCCGCGAGGGTGCCCCCACGATTATAGATTATTATGTGGTTACGATAATGCGATGGTGCGCACTATATCCACCCAAGGATCAGACATGGTTTGACTTAACAGCCTATCCAACGCTGCACGCGCTGGCGCAAACCATCGAAACACGACCCGCAGTTCGTGCGGCGATCCACGCAGAGGGGTTGAATGACACCCCGTTTTCCCTACCTGATTATGCAAATCCACCAGAAGGCACGGCAATCTAATGTTTCTATCCGTCTTTGATATGTTCAAAATTGGGATTGGCCCATCTTCGTCACACACGATGGGGCCGATGGTGGCTGCGAACCGCTTTTTAGAGGAAATGCGCGCCTCTCCTTTTGAATTTGGCGCATTGAAAGGATCGCTTCACGGGTCACTGGCCTTTACGGGTGTGGGGCATGCAACAGATCGCGCCACGATACTAGGACTGGCTGGGTTTCAAGCGGACACATATGATATTGAAAAGGCAGACGCCGCATTAGCCGCGATAAACGAAACGGGCACAATTACGCCCCCAGGCCTGCCGACGCTAAGATTTTATCCAAAGGATGATTTGGTATTTGATTATGGTCCGGCGCTTGCAAGCCATGCAAATGGCATGATCCTAATGGCCACAGATGCCCAAGGCGACGTTATATTGCAGCGTACCTATTATTCCATCGGCGGCGGGTTTGTATTAACGGCAGAGGAGTTGGCAGAGGGCAAAGCCACTGAAGAAGGGGCACCTGTTCCCTATCCTTTCAAATCAGCCGCTGAAATGTTGGACATGGCCACACGATCTGGCAGAACGATTGCCGAAATGAAACGCGCAAATGAACACACGCGAAAATCACATGCCGATTTTGATCGCGATGTTCAGCGTGTCTGGCGTGTAATGGATGATTGTATTGAACGCGGTTTGCACAATGACGGGATTTTACCTGGCGGCCTGAACGTGAAACGCCGCGCCAAAGGGATTTATGACGCGCTACAGGCGGAACGTGGCATGAACCTGACCGCACCACATACGATCAATGATTGGATGAGCGTTTACGCCATGGCCGTAAACGAGGAAAACGCCGCAGGCGGGCAGGTTGTAACCGCGCCAACTAATGGGGCCGCAGGGGTCGTCCCCGCGGTTATCAAATATTACCTAGATCATGTACCTGGCGCGAGCCAAAGCCGAATTACCGATTTCCTGCTAACCGCAGCTGCAATCGGCGGGTTGGTCAAATTCAATGCATCGATCAGTGGCGCAGAAGCAGGGTGTCAGGCAGAGGTCGGCAGTGCCAGCGCCATGGCCGCCGCGGGCCTATGTGCAGTGATGGGTGGCACGCCTGAACAGGTGGAAAATGCGGCAGAGATCGCATTGGAACATCATCTGGGCATGACCTGTGATCCCGTGCGTGGATTGGTTCAGGTGCCCTGCATCGAACGCAACGGTTTGGGCGCGATCAAAGCGGTTTCGGCGGCCTCACTGGCGTTGCGCGGGGATGGTACGCATTTGGTGCCTTTGGATGCCTGCATCGAAACAATGCGCCAAACCGGTGCCGATATGAGCGAAAAGTACAAGGAAACGTCGCTTGGGGGACTTGCCGTAAACGTGCCCAATTGCTGATACTAGCCGCATAACACGTTGCGAAAGGCGCGAAATGACCACCCAAGTTTCCAAGGCACAAGAAAATCCCAGTTTGGGCGTCATGTTGATGATTGGGTTTTGCATTTGCGCACCCCTTTTGGACGTTTGCGCGAAATTGGCAAGTGAAACCATTCCTGTTGGTCAGGTGACGACGGCACGCTTTTTCTTTCAGGCGATCATCATGCTTCCGATCATGTGGGCGATGGGATTTTCCTTTGGCTTCCCAAGTCGTTTGCTGCGTAACTTGGCGTTTCGCGCGCTGATGTTGATCCTTTCCACATACTGTTTTGTGGCCGCAATCGCCGTTATGCCCATTGCGGATGCACTTGCCATCGCCTTTGTTGAACCATTCATACTACTGGTTGTTGGAAAATACGTGTTTTCCGAGTCGGTAGGGTATCGTCGATTGATCGCCTGCACTGTCGGGTTCATAGGGATTTTATTGGTGATCCAACCCAGTTTCGCAGCCTTTGGATGGGTCGCACTGTTCCCGTTGGGGACTGCTGTGTTTTTTGCGTTTTACATGTTTGTGACACGCACCTTATCGCGCGACATGCATGCGGTGCAAATGCAGTTTCATTCCAGCTGGATCGGGACACTGATGTGCGCACCCGTCCTGATCTGGGCCAACGGTAGTGGCATCGTGCCATTGGACCCCGTTTGGCCAGCCGGGGTATTTTGGTTACATCTAATCGGCGTGGGCGCTGGTGCATCTCTGTCACATCTGTTGATGAGCCTTGCCTTGACCTATGCGCCCAGCTCAACACTTGCCCCCCTGCATTATCTGGAAATTGTCAGCGCCGTCATTATGGGATTTTTGGTCTTTGGCGACATTCCAAATCAAATGGCCTTTACGGGCATGATCATCGTGATCGCCAGTGGCCTATACATCGTGTTCCGCGAACGTCAGATTGGCGCGTCCCAATAGGGCGCCGCCTGCACGGCATCAATTGCGATATCCAAGCAGTTTTTGGGTAAAACGACCAACATGCACGGCGCACTGGGCAGCAGCGTGATAGGCCCCTTTGCTTGATTTGAGGTGCCGATTTGACCATCTGGCGCAAAAGTTAGGCCATCTGTGGGCCAATACAGGCCCGTTGATCGCACCTGCACAGGCGCCACTGGATAAAGCGATACACGGGTACCCGCATCCAGTGGCAGATCTATTTCCGGGGGCGACACAAACATCACGTCCTCGTCCCCCATGCATATAATTTTTCGATGCGCGTAGACCGTCAAAACAGTTTGCACAGCCATTTGATGATCAATCCGCCCGCCCATGAACCCAATGGCCAACGTGAATGGCGCATCTACCCTGATCAGCAGCTTTTCAAAATCTGTGGTGTCCTGTTCGGCCACATGGATTATGCGTGATGGGTCCATTTCAGAACGCAAGCTGGGGGATATGCTATCTAAATCACCAATCACCTGCTTGGGTTGACATCCATACTGCATGCATAGGTTTGCCCCGCCATCGGCGGCATAAACAACAGGAGCCCGCCCTAATGTTTCCAATAACAACCCCTGCGAGAAGTACGCCCCACCTACAATCGTTATTGGTTCATTTTCGGAAACAATAGCCATGAAAACCCCTATTTTCAGCCTCTATGCCACAATAATGCCACGAAATGATACTTTGAATTGCACAGATTCGATCAGCTTTTGCCAAGGGTGGCGTGTTAAAACAGCATCGAACAATGTGAAGGTACGCGAAAATGGTGACAGATAACTCAAGCAAAGTGTTAACCGTGTCCTACAGGACATTTTCTTGCACATTGGAAGGATTTGAAAATTCTTTCGACATGATGAAAACGGTGGCCGAGTATTTTCGCGACCTTGCCGCAGAAGATCGTTTTTTTGGGGCCGAACCGCCAAAACTTGATGCCAAAATTCTGGGAATTTTGGAACAGCGCTGAAAACAGTTGGGGATCAACACGCGACAATCGGGGGACACATCGATCGTTTTGACTCCGTCCCAGTCCTATGACGAGGAGACGAGTGAAGAGGCGTCTGCAATTATCACTGAACCCGCTACGCCTGTTCGTCCCCCCGCGCTGTCCATCGACGAACGCCTAGATCGCATCAAGGCCGCAACAACCGCGGACACTGTGCCTGCGGTTTACACCGAAGACGAACATGCAAACGATGTCACCGCCAACCCTCGCACAACCGCTGAGGACACATCTGCTGAGACAGACATGGCTGCGCAGACTGCAGAAACAGAAGAACT
>JAKMGV010000052.1 GCA_022424725.1 Paracoccaceae bacterium | reverse complement strand
GATCATGCGGGCATCGACTTCCGACAAGACGCGGGAAAAGTGTTTGTAGATGGTCTTGCCTTTGGTGGACCTGCCGAGCAGCTGGGCATTGATTGGGATTGGGAGGTTGTCGGAATTGAACAGGCCGCGGATCGCCCCCCTAAAGAGTTGTTTTACATTCCTGCACTCTTGCTGGTGGCCTTTGTCTATCTGCTTCAAATGCGTCGAAAGACGCAGTTAGAGCAGGACGCATAACAGCAAAAAATTGCGCCTCTGCTGACAAGTCGTTGAAAAATGACTTGTCGTGGTGGCGGAACTGGGGTGTTACTTGGGGGCACATAATAATCAGGTGGATCACACATGTCAGAAACCCCCAAAAAAATCGCGATTGACCCAAATCTGATTGGCGATAATGCCCCCTCGGTTCTGCCGTCAGAGGATCCTGCAATTTTGGGGCGTGCAACGCTGCATCCACTGGATCCTGTTCAGGTGCGCACCTATCAAACCTTTACGCTGGAATATGTTGTCGGCCCCCTTGGGATTGATGATACAGGGGGCATTCGGATTGCGTGGCGCACGGTCAGTGATGCGGGTAAATGTCAGTTCACCGATCCCACTGCCGCGAATTATGTCACGGCCCATAGCACGGGCGAGGGGCGCTTGGTCCTTGCTTATGAAAAGAATGGCGGGCAGCGTCCATGGGGCGAAATCCTAACCATTCGACAGGTTGGCGGATATTTGCGTCCGGGCGACAAAATCATCGTCACACTGGGGGATCGTACGCATGGGTCGCCGGGGATGTTGATGCAAACCTTTGCGCAGGCGGGGCGCGAGTATCGGATTATGGCCGACGTGCAGGCCACAGGAAACTTTGCCCCCTTAGAAAATGGAACACTATGCGTTCCCATTGTTCCGGGCCCTGCGGTTCGCTGGCGCGCGGTAACAGCCAGCCTAAGACGCCCCAACGAACCCTTTATTCTGGGGTTAAAGGGCGAAGACACTTGGGGCAACCCCACAGATCAGGCGCGGGCCACGCTAAGGCTTGAGGCGGATATGCCGATTGAAAACCTACCCAACGACGTTGTGTTTGATGGAGGCGCGCGTGGCATCACCCTTGAAAACCTGCGTGTTGCAGAGGAAGGGACACTGCGCATCCGTGCCTATATCGGGGATCAACAGGTGGCTGAGGCGGGGCCGCTCATCATTCGCAATGGGGATGTTGCGGGATACTGGGGGGACTTACACGGGCAAAGTGGGGAAACCATCGGCACAGGATCAATCGAAGATTATATGGCGTTTGCCCGCGATTTGGCGTTTTTGGACGTGACCAGCCATCAAGCGAATGATTTTCAAATCAAACCTGCATTTTGGGATCATTTAAACGATCTGACAGCGCGGTTGGATGAACCAAACCGCTTTACCGTCTTTCCGGGGTATGAGTGGTCAGGCAACACCGCAGTCGGTGGTGATCACAACGTGTTTTATCGACACGAGGGCAGCACCCTGCGCCGCTGTTCCCACGCATTGTTAGAGGACCGTCAGGATGCAGATACAGATGCGCATACGCTGACAGATCTTTATCGTGATATTCGAAATAGTGACGAAGATGCGGTATTATACGCCCATGTTGGCGGACGTTATGCCAATATTCACTATGATCATGATCCCATCTTGGAAACCGCGGTCGAGGTGCATTCCGATTGGGGAACGTTTGAATGGATCCTAACGGATGGATTTGAATTGGGTCGCCGCGTTGGGGTGGTTGCCAACAGTGATGGCCACAAAGGGCGCCCAGGGGCCAGTTATCCAGGCATTTCGGAATTTGGGGCCTATGGTGGGCTCACCTGTTTCCTGGCCGCCCAAAACGATCGCGACAGTCTTTTTGAGGCGATGCGCCGGCGTCATCATTATGCAACGACAGGATGTCGTTTGGCGATGGATGTAACAGGCGAATTGGCAGCCAAAGGAACCCTATATCTTCGCAATCCTGATGCGGTGAGGGATGCCGAAACGCGCCCTGTCACCCAACTGCAAATGGGGGATATTGTTCAGACCGCTGAAGGCAGTGTTCGCATCAATGTCGCTGTTCACTCTGCCTGCGGAATTGAGCGGATCGAACTGCGCCGCGGGGCGAAGATTATCGAAACGCTGCGCCCTTATACAGAAGCAGAGCTTGGAAACCGTGTGCGCGTCATGTGGTCGGGCGCTGAATATCGGGGACGGGGGCGGAACAGTCGTTGGATGGGCCGCGCGGATTTAACGGTGGCTGATATCCAGCATTTGGAAACGATTAACCGTTGGAACCCTGAACGCCCCTTGGAACAACGTGGATCGTCGCAGGTTATTTGGGACAGTGTGACAACGGGCAACATTGTGGGTATGGATTTGTGGCTGAATAACATTGCAGGCCAATGCAACCTAACTACCAATTTCGGGGATTTCTCTGTGGATCTACAAACACTGGGATTGGCCAGCGTGTCCCAAGTGTTAGGGGGGCTTGATCGTCGCCTGACTGTGACAAGATTGCCTGATGCGGCACTTCCTCGTCAAATGACCTTCACCCGTGAGGTTCAATTACACGAAACGGGGGATACGCCGATTTGGATTTCGCTCACAACCGAGGATGGACATCAGGCCTGGTCATCGCCCATTTACCTTTTCAATAAGGAACGACACAGATGAGTGATGGTTTGGTTTTTGTCAGACGCATTCGGCGCACGCCCTATTCAAATCGTGTCGAACAGGCGGGTGTGCGCGGATATTCCGTTTACAATCACATGATCCTTCCCAAATCCTTTGGGATGAGCGTCGAGGAGGCCTATTGGCACCTAAGGGAACATGTGCAGTTGTGGGATGTATCGGTACAGCGGCAAGTCGAAATCATAGGCCCAGATGCGGCACGACTTGTCCAATGGATGACCCCGCGCGATTTGCGCCAAGCTGAGGTGGGACGGTGTTATTACGTGCCCATTGTTGATCAATCGGGGGGGATGTTAAATGATCCCGTTTTGTTAAAATTGGCGGATGATCGTTATTGGCTTTCCATCGCGGATAGTGATTTACTGCTCTATGTCAAAGGGTTGATCATAGGTGGTGGGTTTGATGCGCGGGCATTTGAACCCGATGTGAACCCATTGGCAATCCAAGGACCCAAGGCCGAAGATTTGATGGCCGACTTATTCGGTGCGCATATCAGAGAGCTGAAGTTCTATCGTTATACCCATATTGATGTCTTGGGATCGCGCCAAATCATTGCACGGTCTGGATTTTCATCAATGGACGGATTTGAAATTTATCTTGCGGATCGTGACTTGGCTGAACCGCTTTGGGATATGATTATGAGCGCTGGTGAAAAATATAATATTGCACCAGGTGGGCCAAACCAAATTGATCGCATCGAAGGTGGATTGTTGGGCTATGGGAATGAAATGACCATGGACAATAATCCACTGGAAATGGGGTTTGGTAAATTTTGTAATTTGACGGGCGACATCGATTGCATCGGACGAGAGGCCCTGTTGAATATTCAAAACGCGAAACCCAAACGGCATATTCGCGGTGTCTCATTCGGGAATGTTGCCTGCCCAATTTGTTCCACCCCATGGCCTGTCTACGTTGGGGCAGAGCAGGTGGGGCAAATCACATCTGCCATATGGTCACCGCGCCTGAAAACAAATGTTGGCTTATCGCTGATCGATGCGGATCATTGGGATCCGGGAACACCAGTCAGCGTTACGTTTCCTGATGGCGCAACACACAGCGGAACGGTCGTGGTTTTACCCTTTGCTTAAACGCAATCAAATTTTCTTGCAGCACTTTTTTTCCTATTGGCAAAAGTACGAGCCATTGAATACCGCTGCGTTTTTGAGGGGGTGAGTACGCGTTCTTTGGGCAGAGTGTCCATGGCGGAAAGCCCCGCGTCGTTTACAGTGTCATTCAACGACATGCACAAAACGAATTATGGCGGCGCAGCACGATACGCGCGCGATCGCGCTTAATACTGACCGATTTTTTTCGCACCCTTATAGAAAATCTGTTTCAAGGCCTCATTCGCATTGTCGCGAAAATCAACGTCATGTGGTTGCATCAATCCAGTGGGGCGGGGTGTGTGTTCATGGTACTTATGCGTGTCAGTGCCGCGCGCCTGTTGGACATAAATTTTGCCGTGAACAGAGTCCACATCGGCCCCGATATAGGATTGGATCGCAAAACCAATGCGGCGATGTGTTGAAGTGTTATGTCCCGATCCATGCACTACCCAAGGGTGATGCAGCGATAATTGGCCCGGGCGCAATTCGATGGGAACTGTGATGTCTTCTGGGACGTCCATCACGGTTTGACCGCGCGTTAGCAGGTTATCCTTGCCATAGGTATCGACATGTTCGCGTTGGCCTGCGTGGTGGCTGCCTTCCCACATATACATGCATCCGTTTTCCGTTGACACATCAGATAGGGCCAGCCATGCGGTTACCCAGTTAAACGGTTCCAACCCAATATAACGCGCGTCTTGATGCCAACTAATAAACCCCTTTTGTTCAGGCTCTTTCACAAACAATGTGGTGCCGCCCACCAAAATGTTTGATCCAATCAGGCTTTCGACCGCGTCAAGGATTTTGGGATTATGCGCAATGCGATCAAACAGGGGCGTTACATAATGTACATTGTTGCGATTTCGCCCTGCAACCGCCTCGGGGTGTGATGTCTCAAGCGCCTCAAGCTCGGCACGCAATTCAGCCGCTTCCTCGGCTGTGAAAATATCAATCGGGGCAACATATCCGTTTTCATTATAAAATGAAATTTGTTCTGGGCTTAGCGCGGGCATCTCGATCTCATTCCAATTTTTTCCCGAGTGTTCCAGACAATGCGTATTCTGGCAAGCGATTTACGTACGAATTCTATGCCGTTTGAACTTGGCCTCTTACCAACCTGATAAATCTGGGATAGCGATATAGGGATAAATGTTCGGAAAGATATATTTCAGATGCAGCAGATACACGGCATTGGGTTAAAAATTGGCGCCATTGCATTGTTCACGGTGATGTTTGCATTGGTTAAGGCGCTGTCGGCTACCATCCCAGCAGGGCAGACCGTATTTTTCCGATCCGCCTTTGCGATCCCTGTGTTGTTTGCATGGCTAATGATGCAGGGCGAATTAGCAGGAGCGGTCAGCGTCAAATCAAAGCGTGCGCATGTGTGGCGCGGATTTGTTGGAACGGCTGCCATGGGGTTGAATTTTACGGCGGCAGGGTTTCTTCCCTTGCCTGAAATTACGGCCATTGGTTTCACCACACCGCTGCTGATTGTTGTTTTCGCCTCTGTGATGTTGGGGGAAAGGGTGGGGGTTTACCGGATCAGCGCCGTTTTGGTCGGTTTGATCGGTGTTCTGATCATTGTTGAACCACGCCTCACCTTTGGTGCGTTGGAACCTGCCCAAGATTCCATGAAGTTAGGTGTCATTTTGGCGATCACGGCGGCGGCCTGTGCAGCATTGGCACAAATTCAAATCCGAAAAATGGTTCAGGTGGAACGCACCTCGGCGATCATTTTCTATTTTTGCATCACGGCCAGTGTGTTTTCCCTAAGCACGATTGGGACATGGGTATGGCCCAGTTTGCTGCAATTCTTAATCCTAATTCTGATAGGGGTTTTGGGCGGGGTTGGGCAAATTATGCTGACCACGGCTTATCGTTATGCGCCCGCATCTGTCATTGCCCCATTCGATTATACGGCGATGATCTTTGCGCTTGGGATTGGGTATTTCGCCTTTGCCGAATTGCCCAGTGCGCAGATGATATTGGGTGCGGGCATCGTAATTGCCGCGGGTGTTTTTGTGATCCTGCGCGAGGCCCGATTGGGTTTGCGCCGTGGTCAGGCACGCCGTGCAAAACCACCACCCGCGCTATAACCCCGTTTAGGCAACCAGTTTATTTTCAAGCTTTGTCAGAAATGACAAACAGGCACCCAATTGCGACAGCTCAATAAATTCATCAGGTTTGTGGGCCTGTTCAATTGATCCGGGGCCGCAGACAACAACGGACATCCCAAGGCCTGCAAAAATCCCCGCCTCGGTTCCAAAGGGTACAACATCTGCGTGGTTCTGACCCGTTAATTCCAATACGATGTCGCGGGCCTCATTTTGGTCAGTTGGTTCCAAACCAACAACCTCTCCGACGATTTCGGTTGTGATGTTTGCGTTCGGATCGCGACGCTGCATTTCGGGGCGCAATGTGTCGTTGACATAGGTTTCGATCGCTTCTTTGACGTAGGTAAAATCTGTGTCTTGGACAGGGCGAAATTCCCAATCCATACTGCAATTTTCGGGGATCACATTATGAATATGTCCACCTGTTATCCGTCCAATGTTTAGGGTGGTCCATGGCGGGTCAAAACGGCTGTGTTCAGGCGCATGCGTTTTCAAATTGTTTGCAATATCCATTAATTTTGTGCCATAGCGCAGGGCGTATTCAATCGCGTTCAACCCGATGTCGGGCATGGAACCATGCCCTGCTTTCCCATGGAAATGCGTTGTGTATTCACAGCATCCCTTATGCCCCTCAATCGCCTTCATGCGTGTGGGTTCCCCGATAATGGCAAGGCGGGGCGATATCCCCTGTATCTGCAAACATTTGGCCAAACCCTGTGCCCCAATGCACCCCGTTTCCTCGTCATAGGTAAAGGCGAAATGCACAGGAGTCTTTAGGGGTAATTTTGCGTAATCATGCGCCTTGGTCAGACAGGCGGCGATAAACCCCTTCATATCACACGTCCCGCGGCCGTATAACCGCCCATCACGTTCGATCATGTCAAAGGGATCATGGCTCCAATCCTGATCTGCAACGGGCACCACATCCGTGTGACCCGAAAAGAGGACGCCGTTTTCATGCCCCTGACCAAGGGTCGCGAACAGATTTGCCTTGGTCCCATCAGGGGCATGGTTCAACAAAACATCCGCCCCCAAATGATCCAGATAATTCGCCAAATATTCAATCATTTGCAGGTTGCTATCGGCCGAAATTGTCGGATAGGCAATCAGCCGCCTTAATACATCCTGCGTGTGGTTTAGATGGTCCATCCTAAGTCTCTTTGACAAAGAGTTTTCGTTCCATATTTGCAATCGGTTTTGCGGGTCCATCTGAGGTGATCAATATGGTTTCAGTTGTTTCTAACCCCCAATCTTTCATCCAAAGCGCGGGCATGAAATGAAACACCATACCGGGTTCCAAAACGGTCTGATCCTCGGTTCGAATGGATGCGGTGCGCTCTCCCCAATCGGGCGGATAGCTTAGACCGATGGGATAACCCATGCGGCCACTGCGTTCGATCCCGTGACGCGCCAGAACAGACATAAAGGCATTGGCGATATCGCATGTTCGGTTGCCTGCGCGTGCGGCGTTAAAACCTGCCTCGATCCCTTCAATCTGGGCGGCCTCAACACGGCGCACCTTATCCGATGGGGTGCCCAAATACACCGTTCGACACAGCGGCGCATGATAACGCCGATAACAGCCAGACAGTTCAAAAAACGTTGCCTCATCCGCACGCATCGGTGCACCATCCCACGTTAGGTGGGCCGCCGTTGCATCGATGCCAGACGGTGTCAGGGGCACAATTGCGGGGTAATCCCCCCAATCATCGCCGACACCCGTGATGCCCGCATGCATAATGTCCGCCACCAAATCGTTTTTGCGCACACCTGGGGCTGCGCGGTCGATGGCGGTAGTGATCACTTTTTCTGAAATACGGGCAGCCTTTTCGATGAATGCAATTTCATCCGCTGATTTGATCAGGCGCTGCCAATTCACCAATGCGGTGGCATCGATTACAGTTGCCTTGGGTAACTCAGAGGTCAGCACCAAATGCGCCTTGGCCGAATAATAATAGTTTTCCAGCTCAACGCCTAAACGCGCGGTTTCATATCCCATGTTTTTGATAATGCGGGCCAGATCCGCCATCGGATGAAACTCAGTCGATTGAATGAAATGATCGCCATACCCAATAATATTATCATGCGACATCCAACAGGTGCGGCGTCCGCCAAACATATCCATCATGCGTCCCCACCAGATGGGATCACGATCCAACGTGACAATGACGCCCTGATGTACATAAAACGACCATCCATCATATCCCGTTAGCCACGCCTGATTTGACGGGTCGGTGACGAACAAAATGTCGATCCCGCGCTCTGCCATCGCAGTGCGCGTCAGGGATAATCGGCGATCATATTCGGATTTGGAAAAAGCGGGGTGGGTCATTGTCGGGTGCCAAGTTAGGTTACATTTCCCGACTTTGACGGCCTTTGGGCGGTTGCGTCAAGACTTTGGTTTCAACCGTTGTCGTGTCAGTTCCACAAACCAGTCCATCCCATAGGCCAAGGCATCATCGTTAAAATCATATCCGCTGTTGTGCAAAGGCGCGCTATCACCATTTCCGATAATCGCAAAGGCCCCTGGTGCAAGCGTTAGGGCGCGTGCAAAATCCTCGGACGCGCCCATGGGTGCGCCGTTTGCATTTACATTGTCGGCCCCAAAAACGGCGTTCGCGGCGTTGATGCAATGATCAACGGCATCGGCATCATTGATTAACGGCACAAACACCCGATCATAGGTGACATCCACCGTGCACCCATGCGCCGCGGCCACGCCTGTTGCGATGCGTCTGATCGAGGTTTCTATTTTTTGACTGACCTCATCACTAAAATGGCGACAGTCCCCTTCAATTCGTGCGGTGCTGGAAATCGCGTTTTTCACATTATCCCCTGCAATGGATGTGACCGACACAACGGCCAAATCCGCGGGGTCAATGTTGCGCGACACAACGGTTTGCAAGTCGCTCACAATGGAACAGGCGCAGACAATCGCATCGCTGCATTCATGTGGACGCGAGGCGTGACCGCCTGTACCATGAACGGTGATCTGAAACCCATCTTCGGCGCCCATAAAGGCACCCGCACGTGTTTCAAATTGCCCAACGGGCAGGCCCGGCATATTGTGTAGGCCATAGATTTCGTCAAATTTGATCGCGCTACCCAATCCATCCGCGATCATAGATGTCATACCCTGCCCCCATTCCTCGGCGGGTTGAAAGACGAAATGAACGGTGCCGTCAAATCCACCTTCGGATGCCAGTCGCGCCGCAGCCCCCAGCAACATGGTGGTATGCCCGTCATGGCCGCAGGCATGCATCAGATCGGGTTTTATTGAGGAATAGGGCAAGTTTGTTGTTTCGTGGATGGGTAAGCAATCCATATCCGCGCGCAGCGCAATCGTTCGATCCGATGATCCAAGGCGAAGCGAGGCGACAACACCCGTGTTCCCAATGCCCGTTGTGATATCAATGATCCCGAACGAGTGCAGTTTATCAACAACAAAGGCGGCGGTTTCGATTTCTTGGTGGCCGAATTCGGGATTTTGATGCAGATGACGACGCCAATTGCGCATTTGCTCAATCAAAACTGCCTCTGTCATGTGATACCCTTTCGTCGCGTTAGATAGGGTTTGGTACACAGTTTCTGCTTTGTCATGCAACCACTCAGACTGTGAAATAATGCATGCTCGTCCAGAAAATGCTTGCCCAGATGTTTAGAATCTGGGCCACTATCAATTGAACAAGGTTTGAATGATTGATGACGAAAAAACTGCTTCTTATTATCTTGGACGGCGTTCCCTATCGAAATTGGGTACGGTTGTTTGGAAATCTGGAAGGATGGGTGAAAGCAGGCGATGCGCAACGGTTTAAAATGTCATCTGTTTTGCCCAGCACCTCTGCATCCTGTTACGCATCAATCCATACGGGCGTTTCGCCACAGGTTCATGGTGTGACGGGGAACGATACGATTTTCCGACTGTCCCAGCCTGATGTTTTTTCACAGGCGCGAAAATCTGATCTGATCACTGGGGCCGTGACTCATAGTTTTTGGTCCGAATTTTTTAACCGCGCGCCTTTTGATCCCTTGTGCGACATTGAATACGATGAACCAGAGAGTCCCAGCATCAATCATGGCCGTTTTCATACGATGGCGGGATATGGTCACAACAATCAAATGACCCCATCTGATGCAGATCTGTTCGCAACCCTAACCATGCTGTGTCAGCGCTTTGGTTTGGATTACGGGATTTTGCACACCTGCACATTGGACAGCATGGGGCATCGGTTTTATCACGACAGTCGCGAAATGGATCACGCCTGTTTCATGATGGATTATATGTTGGCCCCATGGATCACAAAATGGCGCGATATGGGGTATCAGGTGATTGTTACCGCCGATCATGGGCAGGATGGGCGCGGGCATCATGGTGGGCAAGATCCACTGCAACAAGACTTTGCACTCTATTATTTTGGGGATGCACAGGCTGTTGACATGAATAAAACTCTGGATCAACTTCAGCTGGCGCCTACGATTTTATCATTGCTGGGGGCCGCGATCCCTGACACGATGACCGCGCCCGTGTTTCTGACATGATCGTCGACAAAATGTTGTGGTGCGATATTTAAAAAATAGATAACGATAAAAAGGGAAAATTATAATGGCAACAACACTTTACGGCGCTCTCTTGGGGCTTTGGTTGGTGGTGCTCTCCTTTCGTGTGATCGCTCTGCGGGGTGGGCCAGGATTGGGGTGGCTGAAATTTGGATACACGGGGGAACAGGCGCTTACTCGGTCCATACGTGCGCAGGGAAACCTGATTGAATATGCGCCGATGTTTATGATTTTGATGTTCATTGCGGAATCGGGCGGCGTCTCTTCGTTTTCGCTGCATTACTACGGTGGAACGTTTCTGTTGGGTCGATTGATGCATGGTATTTGCATGGGGTTCATGGAGACAAGCTTGGTCCTACGTTCGGGCGGCACCATTCTAACCCT
>JAKMGV010000051.1 GCA_022424725.1 Paracoccaceae bacterium | reverse complement strand
CAAATTGAACACCTACAAAATGGAAAAACAGGTGCGTTAATTGAATGGTCCGCGATCAGCGGTGCGATTATGGCCCGTTTGGATACCACGCCCCTTTCAACCTATGCCAAGGCTGTTGGTTTGGCATTTCAAATCGCCGATGACGTCTTGGATGTAGAAGGGGACGAGGCAAAAACAGGGAAACGTCTGAATAAAGATGCCGATGCGGGCAAGGCGACATTTGTTTCCCTGCTGGGTTTGGACGGCGCAAAACAACGTGCGCAGGCCCTTGTTGATCAGGCGGAAGAGGCTATTTCGTGTTACGGAAATAAGGCGCAAAACTTGCAGGATGTTGCGCGCTTCGCTATTTCTCGGGAAAATTAACCCAAGGCGCCTTTTATTTTATGTCACATCGTCCAAATACTCCACTGCTTGATCGGGTGCAGTTGCCCGAAGACCTGAAGCGTTTTTCAGATGCAGAACTGAACCAAGTGGCCGAGGAATTGCGCCAAGAAACCATTTCAGCGGTTTCTGAAACAGGTGGACATTTGGGTGCTGGATTGGGCGTTGTTGAATTAACGATTGCGTTACATGCCATCTTTGACACCCCGCGCGACAAAATCATCTGGGACGTTAGCCATCAGGCTTATCCCCACAAAATCCTGACAGGTCGTCGTGACCGCATTCGCACTTTACGCCAACAAGATGGGCTGAGCGGATTTACCAAACGCGCAGAAAGTGCATATGATCCTTTTGGCGCGGCACATTCAAGCACGTCAATTTCTGCAGCTCTTGGGTTTGCAGTGGCGCGCGATTTGGGCGGTGCCTGTGATACAGGTCATGGTGATGCCATCGCTGTGATCGGTGATGGATCAATGAGCGCTGGTATGGCCTATGAAGCAATGAACAACGCAGGCCATTTGAAAAAGCGCCTGATCGTGATTTTGAACGATAACGAAATGTCGATTGCGCCACCTGTTGGTGCCTTGTCGTCCTACCTATCGCAACTTTATGCAGAAGCACCGCTGCAAGATCTGCGGGATGTTGCGCGTGGTGCCATTGGATTTTTGCCCGAGCCTTTCCGTGAAGGGGCCAAGCGTGCCAAGGAAATGATCAAGGGGATGACCGTTGGTGGCACCCTGTTCGAGGCATTGGGTTTTTCATATGTCGGACCGCTGGATGGTCACGACATGAACCAACTTTTGCCTGTGCTGCGCACCGTCAAAACTCGGGCGGACGGGCCCGTTTTGATACATATAGTCACCAAAAAAGGCAAAGGATACGCCCCCGCAGAAGCCGCGCGTGATAAGGGCCATGCGACCGCCAAGTTTGATGTGTTAACGGGTAAACAAGTTAAATCACCTTCGAATGCGCCCAGTTATACCTCTGTTTTTTCGGATGCATTGTTAAATGCTGCAGCCGCTGATCCACGCATCTGCGCCGTGACAGCGGCGATGCCCGATGGAACAGGTCTTGCCACGTTTGCGCAACGCTATCCCAGCCGTTGTTTTGACGTTGGAATTGCGGAACAACACGGTGTCACATTTGCGGCGGGCTTGGCTGCAGGTGGATTGCGACCATTCTGCGCCATGTATTCAACATTTTTACAGCGTGGATATGATCAGGTTGTGCATGATGTGGCGCTACAAAATTTGCCTGTGCGTTTCGCGATTGATCGTGCAGGTTTGGTTGGTGCAGATGGTGCAACACATGCGGGCAGCTTTGATACAGCGTATCTGGCGAACTTGCCGAATATGGTTGTTATGGCAGCCGCAGACGAGGCGGAATTGACACATATGGTGGCGACAGCCGCCGCATATGACGATGGCCCTATCGCGTTTCGTTATCCCAGAGGCGAAGGTGAAGGCGTTGAAATTCCTGAAACGCCCGAAAGATTGGAAATCGGCAAGGGACGCATCGTTCAACAGGGTTCGTGTGTTGCCATTCTATCATTCGGTACGCGATTGGGTGAGGTACAAAAAGCGTCGGAAAACCTGCGCGCGCGTGGCATAACGCCCACCATCGCCGATGCGCGGTTTGCAAAGCCCTTGGACCATGACTTGATCATGGATCTTGCGTCGTCGCATGATGCGATTATTACAATTGAAGAAGGCGCAGTGGGTGGTTTTGGCAGCCATGTTTTGCAATTGCTTGTCGATGAAGGTGCGCTTGATACAGGATTAAAGGTGCGCACAATGCAATTCCCTGACGTCTTTATTGATCAGGCAAGCCCCAAAGCCATGTATGACATGGCAGGGTTAAACGCATCGGACATCGAAAAAAAGGTGCTGCAGGTATTAGGTGTTGATGTGATCGAAACAAAGAAGGCCTAGAGGCCCTCTTCTAACCTGACAAGCGCATCAAGCCCCGTTTTGTAATCCGGATATTTTAGTGCGACTCCCAATTCCGATTTAATGCGTTCATTCGCGACGCGTTTATTTTCGGCATAGAAACTTCTGCCCATGGGACTTAGGTTTGCATCCTCAAACGCGATTGCAGGGGGGATAGGCAGACCAAGCAATTCGGCAGCATATCCAATCACATCTTGGGGCGGGGCGGGATAGTTATCACACACATTATAAATACCACCATTTGTTCCCGCGGCGATAGATGCGGATAGAACCTGAACAATGTCTTCAACATGGATGCGGCTAAAAACTTGATCTTTTTTAATGATGCGTTGGGCCTTGCCTGATTTCACTTTGGAAAATGGTCCGCGCCCTGGGCCGTAAATCCCCGCCAATCTGAAGATGTGAAGAGGTAGGTTTGGTACATCGGACCAGGCTTCTTCGGCTAATTTACGTTGCTGACCGCGTGTCGTTGTGGGGTGTAGCGGGGTATCTTCGTCAACCCATTCACCTTCGGTTCCCCCATAAACACCTGTTGTAGACAGGTAACCAACCCATTCAAAGCGATTTTCAACAAATACTGACTGATAGGCATTTAATGTTGGATCCCCATTTTCTGAAGGTCCCGCTGAAATCAGGACATGTGAACACGCGCTAAGCCTTTCTGACATCGCTGGATCGTCGATCAACAGGGGATGTGCACCTGATTTTGCGATTTCATCAAACCGTTCTTGGCGCCGAGTCGTTCCATAAACGATCCATCCCTGTTCCGTCAGTGTCTTTGAGAGATAGCCCGCGGTATAACCCGCGCCGAATATAAACATTGATTTTGTCATGCTTCTAATTTGTATGACAGGTACTAAGTTGCAAGCAGAAAATGCGCTGATATGACGACACGTTCCAACTGACATTGTGGATGAGTTGCGCATAGTGGGCACAATAAAACTGAAGGAGCGAATATGACCGACATCGTTATTTTGGACGGGGCACGGACCGCAATCGGCACGTTTGGTGGATCACTGGCGGCAACGCCGCCAATTGAATTGGGCACTGTTGCGGCCAAGGCCGCGCTTGAACGCTCTGGTGTCGAAGGCGGGCAAATTGGACAGGTTGTATTCGGTCACGTGATTAATACTGAGCCCAAAGATATGTACCTTAGCCGTGTCGCGGCCATGCAAGCAGGCATTCCAGATACCACACCTGCAATGAACGTGAACCGTCTATGTGGTTCTGGCGCGCAGGCGATTGTATCGGCGGTTCAGACGCTTATGTTGGGGGATGCTGATTTTGCCCTTGCTGGTGGTGCCGAGAACATGAGCCGATCACCCTACATCGTGCCCGACCAACGTTGGGGTGCAAAAATGGGTGACATACGCACATTGGACATGATGCTGGGGGCACTGAACTGTCCCTTTGGCACGGGTCACATGGGGGTGACTGCGGAAAATGTGGCCGCAGAACATGATATTTCCCGTGCCGCGCAAGATGCGTTTGCACTAGAATCGCAAAACCGCGCTGCTGCAGCGATTGAGGCGGGATATTTTGACAGTCAAATCACTCCTGTGGATGTCAAAGTCAAACGCGACATGGTTCCATTTTTGCGCGATGAGCATCCAAAGGCGACAACGGCGCAAGGATTGGCAGGATTGCGACCCGTTTTCCAAAAAGACGGCTCTGTCACAGCAGGCAACGCAAGCGGTATCAATGATGGTGCCGCTGCGATTGTTTTGGCGACCGCGGCAGCTGCGGAAAAATCAGGACTGAAACCACGCGCACGCGTTCTTGGATATGCACATGCTGGCGTCCGCCCCGAGGTCATGGGCATTGGCCCTATTCCAGCGGTTGAAAATCTCATGGCGAAAACGGGTCTATCCATAAGCGATTTTGATGTCATCGAGAGTAACGAGGCATTTGCAGCACAAGCATTGGCGGTGAACAAAGGGTTGGGAATTGATCCCACAAAAGTTAACCCGAATGGTGGCGCGATCGCTCTGGGCCATCCAGTGGGCGCAACGGGGTGTATCATCACGATCAAGGCGCTTTATGAACTTGAACGCATCGGCGGTGGCAAAGGGCTTATTACGATGTGTATCGGTGGCGGTCAGGGAATCGCGATCGCAATCGAGACACTTTAAAGAATTTTTCACTTTGGTTGGACAAAGATGCCATTGGGTCTTTGTCCGCCGGAGTGATCTATGAATATTGCCACAAAACTTGCCGAAGAACGCCGTGCGCGTTTGGCAGCAGAGCGTTTGTTAGAGTTAAAAGAAGCTGAGTTGAAGGCAACAAATACTGTGCCCTCTATAATCCGATAGATCCCATACTCATCCAGACATATACTAATTCACAAAAGATTGCTTTTAGATACGCAAAAAAGAATAACACTGTTAAATAAAAAACCGGCCCAATTGAGCCGGTATCGCGGTCTTTTTGGTAAATTAGCCCTTCATCGAATCCCAAAAGGATTTCACAGACGAGAAAAAGTTTGAGCTTTCGGGACTATTTTCTTCGGAAAGTTCCTCGAACTCTCGCAACAGTTCTTTTTGTTTGTTGGTCAAATTGACTGGTGTTTCAACTGACAATTCAATGAACATATCGCCAGTCTGACTAGAGCGAACCGCTGGCATACCTTTGCCTCGCAGGCGCATCTGGCGGCCAGATTGGCTGCCCATGGGTACTTTCACGCGACTACGGCCGCCGTCGATTGACGGTACGTCGATGTCGCCTCCTAGGGCGGCTGTCACCATTGAAACAGGGACACGGCAATAGAGATTTATGCTATCGCGCTGAAAGATTTCATGTTCGTCCACTTCGATAAAGATATAGAGATCACCCGTACTCCCGCCACGCAATCCTGCTTCGCCTTCGCCAGACAGGCGAATGCGTGTGCCCGTTTCGACACCCGCAGGGATGTTCACACTCAGCGCGCGATCTTTTTCTTTGCGGCCCTGACCGTGGCAGGACTTGCATGGGTTTTTAATGATCTGACCGGCACCCGAACATGTTGGGCAGGTACGTTCAACCGTAAAGAATCCTTGGGTTGCACGAACTTTACCCATCCCTGCACATGTTGGGCAGGTTGCGGGTTCTGAACCACCTTCAGCACCACTGCCATTACATTCGTCACAAGCGACAGAGGTTGGAACATTGATCGTTTTTTGCAGACCGTTATATGCTTCTTCCAACGTGATGCGCAGATTATACCGTAAATCCGCACCACGTGTAGCGCGGTTGCGGCCACCGCCACGTCCGCCGCCCATAAAATCGCCAAATAAATCGTCAAAAACATCTGAAAACGCGCTGGAAAAATCGCCTTGGCCAGGGCGTTGTCCACCACCACCCATTCCGCCTTCGAATGCAGCATGACCATAACGATCGTAGGCCGCCTTTTTGTCCGCGTCTTTTAGAACATCGTAGGCTTCATTGGCTTCTTTAAATTGCGCTTCTGCGTTTGGATTGTCAGCATTGCGGTCAGGATGAAGTTCTTTGGCTTTTGTGCGAAAGGCTTTCTTGATCTCATCTGCTGACGCGCCCCGCGCGATCCCCAGCACATCATAGTAATCTTTTTTAGACACCGATTGCGCCTCCTTCAGAATACTTGCGCCGACCCGATAGTATCAGGCCGGCGCGTCGTTCGATCAATAACTTAGCGTTTGTCGTCGCCCAGGTCCTCAAAGTCGGCATCAAGGATGTCATCATCCCCGCCGTCCTCTTGGCCCATATCCATCGGACCTTGATCATCGCCTTCTTGGCTTGCCTTATAGATCGCTTCACCTAGGCGCATGGATGCTTCGGTAACGTTCTGAATGCCAGATTTAATTTTATCGGCATTTTCATTCTCAAGCTCGTCTTTCAACGCGGCAACCGCCAATTCGATCGCTTCGATGGTGGATGGATCAACCTTATCACCATGCTCTTCGATTGATTTTTCAGTTGCGTGGATCAAGCTTTCCGCTTGGTTCTTGGCTTCGATCAATTCACGACGTGCCTTATCTGCATCTGCGTTCTCTTCGGCTTCGCGAACCATCCGATCGATGTCATCGTCTGACAATCCACCTGAGGCTTGGATCGTGATGTTTTGCTCTTTGCCTGTTCCTTTGTCTTTCGCAGAAACAGACACGATGCCGTTTGCGTCGATGTCAAAGGTGACTTCGATCTGTGGCATACCACGCGGTGCTGGTGGGATGTCTTCTAGGTTGAACTGGCCCAAGATTTTGTTGTCGGCGGCCATTTCGCGTTCGCCTTGGAAAACGCGAATTGTGACAGCGTTCTGGTTATCTTCGGCTGTTGAGAATACCTGTGACTTTTTCGTGGGGATCGTTGTGTTGCGATCAATCAGCCGTGTAAACACACCGCCCAAAGTTTCGATCCCCAATGACAATGGGGTTACGTCAAGTAGAACAACATCTTTGACATCGCCCTGCAAAACACCCGCCTGAATTGCCGCGCCCATGGCAACAACTTCATCTGGATTCACGCCCTTATGCGGTTCCTTACCAAAGAATTTGGACACTTCTTCCATCACTTTTGGCATACGTGTCATACCACCGACCAAAACCACTTCGTCGATGTCTGATGTTGTTAGGCTCGCGTCCTTTAATGCCGCCTGACATGGTTTGATTGACGCCTTGATCAGATCACCAACCAATGATTCTAGCTTCGCACGTGTCAGCTTTAGAACCAAGTGTAACGGCTGGCCCGTTGCACCATCCATTGAGATGAACGGCTGGTTGATCTCAGTTTGGCTTGCAGATGACAATTCGATCTTGGCTTTTTCAGCAGCTTCTTTCAAACGCTGTAGGGCCATTTTGTCTTGTGTCAGATCGACGCCATTTTCCTTTTTGAACTCGTCCGCAAGATAGTTGACGATGCGCATGTCAAAGTCTTCACCACCAAGGAATGTGTCACCATTCGTTGATTTCACCTCAAACAGACCGTCGTCGATTTCCAAGATGGTTACGTCGAATGTACCACCACCAAGGTCATAAACAGCGATTGTTTTTGTTTCCTTTTTGTCCAAACCATAGGCCAAAGCAGCAGCCGTTGGTTCGTTGATGATACGCAATACCTCAAGACCTGCGATCTTACCCGCATCTTTTGTTGCCTGACGCTGCGCATCGTTAAAATACGCAGGCACTGTGATGACAGCCTGTGTAACCTCTTCACCCAAATAGCTTTCGGCTGTCTCTTTCATCTTTTGCAAAGTGAAAGCAGAAATTTGTGAAGGAGAATATTTTTCGCCCTGCGCCTCAACCCATGCATCACCGTTACCACCGTTGATAACATTGTAGGGGAGGTTCTTCAGGTCTTTTGCCAAATCGGCGTCATCCACGCGGCGGCCAATCAAACGTTTCACACCAAACACTGTGTTTGACGGGTTTGTAACGGCCTGACGTTTTGCAGGCTGACCAACAAGGCGTTCGTCATTTGCGAATGCAACGATTGACGGCGTTGTACGTGCGCCTTCTGCGTTTTCAATCACGCGTGGTTGAGAGCCATCCATGATAGCAACACAACTGTTTGTCGTACCCAGGTCGATACCAATAACTTTTCCCATTTTGATCCCTTTCTTAATTAGGCGATATCATGCAACGCGAACCCATTATGGCATTAACGCCGCGTTATCGTGTGTCCGAGTTTTTCAGTGTTCAAACCACGACAGCGGGTATATAGGGAGGCATTTGCGCAACTGCAAGCTTTGGGGGCAATAGTTTCAAGCTTAATTGATGAAATTTGACTTAATGGATAGATTTCTACGGATAGTTATGTGAGCTACAGCGATTTAGCCAAGCTTGATCCAGACTTTTTTCATGTATTTTGTTCTGTTCATTTTAGTAAATAAGGCAGGTGAACGTTAGTTTTAACAGATTCTCTAAGTACCTGTTGTGTAGTGCGTCGCTGAAAGTCTTAGATCTGCATAACAAGTTAATAACATGAAACAATGTGTTTCGATCGAATATGGCTAACGATTTGTCTGGCAGTGACTGGCAATGATGTATGCAGTAAGAATAGGAAAACGGCTTACGATACGAAGAACTAAAATAGTGCGAATCGTCACGCTGTGCACACCCAACTGTGGAACATTGACAGAAACGCTGGTACTGATAAAGCAGTTAGTAAAATCGATGAAAAGATAGATATCAATGGAATTGAATGCGACCGACGTATTTCGCTGACCACGCTGTTGAGGACTATTCAACACATTTTCGGCGCAGAGCTAACCGATGATGGTTGTTTGGTTGTTGCGAAAATTAGTCGCCTGAACTAACTCTTGCATGATCATAGCGGAAAGTTTCCTATTCCATGAGGAAAACTCAGCGTTGCTTCCTTTATTCTTAAACGGTGGTGAAGAAAGAAATTTAAATGGGTTGCAACTTGGACTACGCATATATCGTTTCTGTAATTCGTGATCTTGCATTGAAAGCTGGTAACGAAATCATGAAGGTGTATGGCTCGGATGATTTCGGAGTTGATACCAAGTCCGATGATAGCCCCGTTACAAGGGCAGATCGCGCAGCCGATGAGATTATTTCAGCAGGTTTAATGGAGAATTTTCCTAAAATAGCGCTTGTCACCGAAGAACAGTCCAACACTCATAAAGTAACAGCCACAACATTTTTCATTGTAGACCCCTTAGATGGGACCAAAGAATTTATAAAACGTCGCGGTGAATTCACGGTAAATATCGCTCTCGTAGAAAATGGAGTTCCGACCTTGGGTGTTGTTTATGCGCCTGCGATCGGTCGATTATTTTATACGGATGAAAATGGTCAGACAGTCGAAGAGTTGGGGGCCCATCATGTTGGGCAAATTGGTAAAACCAACGTGCTTTCAGTAAGTGCTGCGGATAATTCTGCCCTGACGGTTGTTGCCTCAAAATCCCATCGCGATCAGGCGACGGATGAATATATTTCAAGATACCAGATAAAAGATATGACTGGTGCAGGCTCATCGCTTAAATTTTGCTTGGTTGCAACTGGTGAGGCAGATTTTTACCCACGGTTAGGGCGTACGATGGAATGGGATACCGCAGCAGGGCATGCGGTTGTAGTTGGTGCTGGTGGTCAGGTACTTCATTTCGACACGCAGGTCCCGTTGATGTACGGCAAAAATGGATTTGAAAACCCGTTCTTTGTCGCCATGTCACCCAAGGTTAAATTACGTTAATCCACAGGGCGCAAACCGTGCTCTCTGCTAGTGTAGCAAGTATGGCGCAACTTGTGCCGCCTGATTTTGTTATTCGTGAAACTGAGCTGAAGTCTGTGTTATCATTTATCGCAAATACACACGGACACTCCCAAACAACATTCACCAATAACGTTGTGGATCCTGTAGATTTGGCCTTTGATCAAGTTTACGACCAAGAAATAGAGGCCAAGGCAAAGGCGAACCACACAAAGGATTATGAAATTTCCGGGTTTGGCGATTACGCGGCCTGAGTGCGGTAAGCTTCCGTCAAAATTGTATATAATGTTCCAGCATCTGCGTTCGCACGCAGTTTAGCACATACGCTGTTATCACGCAGGGTTCGAGACACAAGGGCCAACGCCTTTAGATGTTCAACACCCGCGTTTTCAGGGGCAAATAGGGAAAATACTATGTCCACAGGTTGGCGATCCGCAGCACCAAAATTCACCGGCTTTTCAAGCAAAACAAATGTCCCACAAACGCGATTTGCGTCTGCGAGGCGAGCGTGAGGAAGCGCAACGCCATTGCCAACACCTGTCGGCCCCAATGACTCGCGCTCAACGAGCGCATCTAATGTAAGCGACTGCTCAAACCCGTATGAGATGTTTGCAACTTCGCTGACATCTTGCAAAAGGCGTTTTTTGCTTGAAGCGGCGGTTATTACCCGTACCGCTTCAGGCTTTAGCAAATCAAACAATTCCATAGAAACTTAATTCCCCCAAGCATAACTATGGATAGGATTTACGGTTCTATCCAACCTACGTTTCCGTCATCGCGACGATAAACGACATTTACGCTTTGTTTGCCCTCGTTCTTAAAAACCAAAAACGGAGCACCTGATAATTCAAGCTGCATGACCGCTTCACCGACAGAGATAGAAGGAATTTTTGTTTCCATCTCAGCAATGATTATGGGTTGCAGTGAATCGGGCTCCGAATCCTCGTTTGCATCATCTGAGGCAAGGATATACGAGGAAGCTTCCAAGAGTTCAACTGGGTTTGGGCGTTCTTTGTGGTGGTCCTTTAGTCTGCGCTTGTAGCGGCGAAGTTGTTTTTCCATTTTCTCGCAGCAACTATCAAATGCGGAATATATTTCTGGATTAGACGCTTTGGCCTGTGCAGTTAGGCCAGTCGATAAATGTACTGTTGTTTCACACACGTATTCATGGCCGCTTTTTGAAAATACGACATTTGCGTCTGTCGGTCGCTCGGCGTATTTGATGACCGCATCACCGAGTTCGTTTTTGACATGAGTTTGTAGGGCTTGACCGATATCGATATGCATTCCAGAAATTTGATAACGCATTGTAACTCCTTTAATAATTCACGAA
>JAKMGV010000169.1 GCA_022424725.1 Paracoccaceae bacterium | reverse complement strand
AGTTTGATCCGACATTGGATTGGGACAAAATCAAACAAATCAAAGACGAATGGGGCGGCAAAGTGATCCTAAAGGGCATTTTGGATGCAGAGGACGCAAAAATGGCCCTAAACGTTGGGGCCGATGCAATTATCGTGTCAAACCATGGCGGACGCCAGTTGGATGGCGCACTGAGCTCAATCAAGGCCCTACCTGCGATTTTGGACGCGGTGGGGGATAAGGTTGAGGTCCATATGGACGGCGGCATTCGGTCGGGTCAGGACATTCTAAAGGCCGTCGCATTGGGCGCCAAAGGCACCTATATCGGCCGCACCTTCATCTATGGCCTGGGCGCGATGGGTGAAGCAGGCGTCACAAAGGCGTTAGAGGTTTTGCACAAAGAAATGGATATCTCGATGGCGCTGTGTGGACATCGCACAATGGACGAGGTGTCGCGCGATACATTGCTGATCCCGAAAAATTTTGGTGGCGATTGGCAATAGTCAAATCACAGACTGCGAAATCAGCCTGAAAACCCGAATAATCAGGGTTTTTGGGCTTTTCTATTTATAAAATCAAGGCTATAGAGCAGCCTTCATGTGGGGTTACAGCCTTGGAGGAACCCCGCGCCATTACTTAGGAGATTAATTATGGCTGGTGAAATTCCAAATCTAGTCGCATCTGCGCGTACGGGGACAGGCAAGGGCGCCGCTCGTCAGGCACGTCGCGACAACATGGTACCTGGTGTTGTTTATGGTGGCGGTGTTGATCCGCTGGCAATCGAGGTTCCATTCAACGAATTGCTAAAGCGTCTGAAAGCAGGCCGCTTTCTGTCAACATTGTTCAACCTACAAGTTGAAGGCCAAGAGGACGTGCGCGTTATCTGCCGTGACGTTCAGCGTGATGTTGTCAAAGACCTTCCAATTCACTTTGACCTAATGCGTCTGCGCCGCACATCTAAAATCAACCTGTTCATCCCAGTTGAGTTCATCAACGAAGATGCAGCCCCAGGCATCAAGCGTGGTGGTATGTTGACAGTAGTGCGCCCAGAAGTTGAATTGGTTGTGACAGCGGGCGATATCCCTGAAAAGATCACAGTCGATCTATCAGGTTTGCAAATCGGCGACACAGTCACAATTTCATCAGTTGACCTTCCTACGGGAGCAAAGCCGACAATCGATCGTGACTTTGTGATTGCAAATATTGCAGCACCGAAGGGATTAGGAAGCGATGATGCAGACGAGCCAGATGCTGCAGAGGCTAGCGAAACCGTTGATGAAGTAGCCGACGAGTAGTAACTAGAAAAATTTTGAAACTATCGAAGGGGCCGTTGAGGCCCTTTTTTATTGCTCAATTGATCCGCCGTTTACGAACTTGTATGTACGTGGAAAATGAAAGGCATAACATGTTACTATTTGTAGGTCTGGGAAATCCAGGTAGCAAGTATGCGAGCAACCGGCATAACATCGGTTTTATGGCGCTAGACGAAATCGCTGAACACAATGGATTTTTCCCGTGGCGCAATAAATTTCAAGCCAAGCTCAGCGAGGGTGAGCTAGGAGGGGAAAAGGTTATTTTACTAAAACCCCAGACATTCATGAACCTTTCTGGTCAATCGGTCGGGGATGCAATGCGGTTTTACAAACTAACCCCATCTGACATTACCGTTTTTCATGACGAATTGGATATCGCACCCGGAAAGTGCCGTGTTAAAATGGGAGGTGGACATGCAGGCCACAACGGCCTGCGTTCAATCCATCAACATATCGGACCCGATTATCAACGGATCAGACTGGGCATTGGCCATCCCGGCCACAAGGACCGCGTGGCACAATACGTGTTGGGGGATTTTGCCAAAGCGGATCAAAACTGGATCGACGACATGATGCGCGGAATTGGGGAAGGCGCGGCCAAGCTTGCCACAGGCGATACTACGAGCTTCATGAACGCCGTCGCCCTGCAACGGCAGGAAAATCCTCATAACACGCAAAAAGAGCACAATAAAATTGACACTCAACCTAAAGATAATGAAAATCAGGCAACGGACGACCGAACAGCGATCCAAAAACTAATTGATAAATTTAAGTGAGTATCGAAAAGGCGCCTAAAAACCATTCGTCCCGACGATGTCTATATTAACCGCCTGAAGACCATTGATAACTTGGATTATTTACGCTTGCTGTAGCAGACATGCGCAGATAAATGTTCTCGGTTGGAGAGCATCTAGCAGATTTCCCCCCCACACAAAACAACAAATTTTGAATAAGCAAGTGCTGCAGTTTGGCTGCCAAGCCGAGTGAATTTGTGACGTGCTGAAACGTGACTTTTTGTTTTATAAGCAATCGTTATGCAGTATTTTTCACAACAGAGAAAGCAGAAGTCTCACCCTAATTCGCTTAGACAGATTAGAGCGTCACATTCGAAAACGCCTTTGGCTATTATTGACGATCAGTTAAAAGACGCAAACCTAAGCCTACAACTTTAGCCAGATGCAGATCACAATGTTGGACGCGCGAATATTTATGGACGCTTGATCAGTTGGGCTCATCCAACATAGGATGAATCCCAAAGGTCACATCGCCGAATAAATCGCGTGAATTTTCTGAACCGCCTTTTCTGGCGGCATCTCTTCGCTTTCACCTGTCCGACGGCTCGTCACTTCAACCACGCCGTTTTTCAAACCACGGGGACCAACGGTAATGCGCCATGGCAATCCAATCAGATCCATGGTTGCAAATTTGCCCCCTGCCCGCTCTTTGCGATCATCATAAAGCGGATCAAGGCCCAACGCGATTAGGGACTTATATAGGCTATCACAGGCCACATCTGCCTCATCATCACCTTGCTTCAGGTTCACAATACCGCAATGGAACGGCGTGACCCCTTCGGGCCAGATAATGCCATTCTCGTCGTGGTTCGCCTCGATCAATGCACCGATCAGGCGTGATACACCAATCCCGTGACTGCCCATATGGACGGGTACATTGTTGCCCTCGGCATCCTGAACCATGGCGTTCATCGATTCAGAATATTTTGTTCCGAAATAGAAAATTTGGCCAACTTCGATGCCCCGCGCCACGCGGCGGCGTTCCTCTGGGATCTGATTGAACAGAACCTCATCATGGGTTTCGTCGGTACGCGCATAAAGCGATGTGAATTCATCCAACACGCCCTGACAGGCCGCGTGATCATCATAGTCAATTTCACGACCCCCAAAACTTAGATCCGTGACCTTGCTGTCATAAAACACCTCGGATTCGCCAGTATCAGCAAGAACCAAGAATTCATGCGTATCATCGCCCCCAATCGGGCCACTGTCTGCCCGCATCGGAATCGCCTGAAGCCCCATGCGTTCATAGGTGCGCAGATAGCTGACCAAATGGCGGTTATAGGCATGCAGCGCATCTTCTTTCGTCAAATCAAAGTTATAGCCGTCTTTCATATAAAATTCGCGCCCCCGCATCACACCAAAACGCGGGCGAATTTCATCGCGGAATTTCCATTGGATTTGATAGAGCGTCATTGGCAAATCCTTGTAGGATCCGACGTGCGAACGGAAAATGTCCGTCACCAATTCCTCTGCCGTTGGGGTGAACAACATATCGCGATCATGGCGATCCTTCATCCGCAACATTTCTGCGCCATAGGCATCGTAACGTCCACTTTCACGCCACAAATCTGCGCCCTGCAAAATTGGCATCTGGATTGGCAAGTGGCCTGCACGCAACTGTTCTTCGTGGATGATGTTTTCCAACTTGCGCAGCAACTTAAACCCAAGGGGCAGCCATGAGTAAATCCCCGCGCTTGCCTGTTTGATCATGCCTGCGCGCAACATCAAGCGGTGGCTGACGATTTGGGCTTCGGCTGGGTTTTCTTTGAGTACGGGTAGGAAATAACGGGACAGGCGCATGATTAACCCCATAGGTTTGTTGTTTTCTTGCCTCTCCTTAGCGGGCGAAATGACCCCACACAAGCCCAAGGCGCGCTTTCCCCCTTGAATCACACGCAACTCTTTCCGATGTTAGGGGAAATAAGGGATTGAACATGGCACTACCGATTGAAAAACAGGCGAAATATTGGGGGATCGGTGCGATCATCCTGGCACTGATGTTGTGGTATTTGGGAAATATATTGCTCCCCTTCGTGTTGGGGGCGGCAATTGCCTATTTCCTTGACCCTCTGGCCGACCGATTAGAGGCCGCTGGATTTACCCGTATTTCGGCCACCGCCATCATATTCATCGGATTGCTGTTAATCATCCTGCCTGCCGTCTTATTGGCGATTGTGGTCCTGTCAAACCAAATCCAAGGCCTCTTAAACCTGACCATCGATGCAGAGCGTGTCGCATCCATTGAAA
>JAKMGV010000168.1 GCA_022424725.1 Paracoccaceae bacterium | reverse complement strand
AACTAATCCGTTGTTCCATAAATTAACTTTCTAAAATGTGTTCTAATTTTTGCTTTATAACCTCCAAACACGGCAGCGTGGAATAGGAATGATCTGCCCCTTTGGTCAGGGTCAGATGCAGATCATCCGCCTGAATATGGTCCAGCAATCGCAGCGCCGTATCACGCGATACTGCATTGTCCAATGTTCCCTGAACCATATGGACAGGGCATCCAAACACCAGCGGTTCGCGCATGACAAAGGCGCGGCGGCTATCGCTTAGCAGATGATTTGAAATGGGATACGGATCGCCGTAATCAGAGGGGATGTATGTGACGCCCTGTTCGGCGATCTCTTGTTTTTGGGCCTCTGTAAAACTGGCCTGCATGCTATCCTCGGTGAAATCGGGGGCGGCGGCAATTAGGATCAGTCCGCGCAACTGATCCCCCATATCGCGCCCAAGCTTCAGGGATATCCAGCCACCCATCGAGGACCCAATCAGGATCAAGTCTCCACTGGTTTGGGCCGCAATGACGGCGGCGGCGTCTTCGGCCCATTCCGCGACGCTGTGTTCGGTGAACGCGCCCTCGGATTGGCCATGTGCTGCGTAATCAAATCGAAGAAAGGCCTGCCCCCGCGCCTTGGCCCAGTCTTCCAGAAAAATCGCTTTGGATCCCGTCATGTCGGACATAAACCCCCCCAAAAACACAACCGTTGGCCCCGCCCCATCAATTTTGGAAAAGGCCAATTTTTGCCCCCGCGGTCCTGTCATAAATTGTGTCATGGCATGCTCCTTTTTCGGGGTAGTATGAAACCGTCCAAGCGGTGAAACAAGGGATAACGCTATTTATTGTGGACGAACGCGCGTTTCACAAATCAACACTTGACCCCCTGCCCCAAACACGGCACATGTGGCGCGAATAATATAACCCGCAACCGGGCGTTCCGTGGGCGCCAAAACGACGAGGAGGACCAAGATGTTCCAAATCTCTCTCACCTTTCCCGACGGCAATAAACGCGACTATGCAGCTGGTATCACAGCGGCAGAGGTGGCGTCAGATATCTCAACCTCACTTGGGAAAAAGGCGATCAGTGCAACTGTGAACGGTGCGCACCATGATCTGCAATGGCCCATTGCTGCAGATGCGACAATTGCCATCAACACCATGAAAGACGCAGAGCCCGCATTGGAATTGGTGCGCCATGATTTGGCGCATATTATGGCGCGTGCAGTCCAAGAAATTTGGCCCGATGTCAAAGTCACCATTGGCCCTGTCATCAACAATGGTTGGTATTACGATTTTGATCGTAAAGAGCCCTTTACCCCAGAGGATCTGGGCCTGATCGAAAAAAAGATGAAGGACATCATCAACCAGCGGGATGGCGTGCGAACCGAGGTATGGGAGCGTGATCGCGCAATCCAGCATTATAAGGACACTGGCGAACCTTTTAAGGTTGAATTGATTGAATCGATCCCCGGCGATGAACCCATTCGCATGTATTGGCACGGCGAATGGCAGGACCTGTGCCGCGGTCCTCACCTGCAACACACTGGTCAGGTTCCCGCCGATGGGTTCAAATTAATGCATGTTGCGGGCGCCTATTGGCGCGGGGACAGTTCGCGCGAACAATTACAGCGGATCTATGGTGTGGCGTTTTTGAACAAAGAACAGCTAAAGGCACACCTAACTATGCTGGAAGAGGCCGCAAAACGCGACCACCGCAAGTTGGGGCGCGAAATGGACCTGTTCCACATGCAAGAAGAAGCGCCTGGCCAAATCTTTTGGCATCCAAATGGATGGAAAATTTACACAACCCTGCAGGATTACATGCGCCGCCAACAGGAACGTGGCGGATATGTCGAGGTGAACACACCCCAAGTTGTGGATCGCAAATTGTGGGAGGCCTCAGGCCATTGGGACAAATATCAGGAAAACATGTTCATCGTCGAAGTGGACGAAGAGCATGCGCGTGAAAAAGCGGTAAATGCGCTGAAACCCATGAACTGCCCCTGCCACGTTCAGGTGTATAACCAAGGCATGAAATCCTATCGTGATCTGCCCTTGCGTATGGCAGAATTTGGCAGTTGTAACCGTTATGAACCTTCGGGGGCGTTGCACGGCATTATGCGTGTGCGCGGGTTTACCCAAGATGACGCGCATATTTTCTGTCGCGAAGATCAGATTGAGGTGGAAACCAAGAAGTTTATCGAATTTCTGTCAAACATCTATCGTGATCTGGGCTTTGAAAACTTTTCGATCAAATTCTCTGATCGCCCTGAACAACGTGCAGGCAGCGACGAAGTTTGGGATAAATCGGAAAACGCCCTGCGCAGCGCAACAGAAGCCGCAGGATATGATTTTGAACTGAACCCAGGGGAAGGCGCGTTTTACGGGCCGAAACTGGAATTCGTGCTTACAGATGCGATTGGGCGGGATTGGCAATGTGGTACGTTGCAGGTTGATTTTGTTCTGCCTGAACGGTTGGATGCACACTACATTGCAGAGGATGGTCAAAAACACCGCCCCGTTATGTTGCACCGCGCGGTATTGGGATCGTTTGAACGCTTTATCGGGATCCTGATTGAAAGCTCAGCAGGGCGTTTGCCGTTTTGGTTGGCCCCCCGTCAGGTTGTTGTGGCCGCGATTGTATCGGATGCAAACGAGTATTGTCAGGAAGTTGTCGCGGCATTGCGTGCCCAAGGGGTGCGCGCCGAATTGGATCTGCGCAACGAAAAAATCAACTATAAGGTGCGCGAACATTCCGTTGGCAAGGTGCCTGTGATTTTGGCCTGCGGCATGCGTGAAGTTGAAGAGCGCAGCGTTTCTGTGCGTCGCTTGGGGGAAAAGCAAACCTCGACCAGCTCACTTGAAGAGATTGTGAGCACGCTCACACTCGAGGCAAAGGCGCCAGATCAATTGTAACATTTGGTGGAAAAATTTAATGTAAAGGGGGGCAAAGTTTCATTTTGCCCCCTTTTTCATGTCAAATCCTCACATCGAATACCAAAAATAACCACACCCGATCACAGGGACGTGACACACGCGCCTGTGATTGGCAAAAATACGCGGTCCCGATTTAGCCTGTGATGGACCGATGCGGTCACGCACAACCAAAAAGGGAATGTAATTATGTCTAAATCAGTAAAAACACTTGCCATCGCAAGCGCCATTGCGGCCGCCGTTGCAGGCACAGCGACAATCACGCATGCAAGCACGAAAGAAAAATGTTTCGGTGTATCAATGGCGGGTCAAAACGATTGTGCCGCGGGTCCTGGCACGACATGCGCAGGATCATCCACAGTTGATTACCAAGGTAACGCATGGACATTGGTCGACGAAGGCACCTGCATGAGTATTGAATTGCCCGCGATGGATGACGGCACAATGCGCAAAGGATCATTAGAAGCGCTAGAGCGAGATTTGCCAGCATAAGCCACGAAAAAATTGGGTGCCCCCAAAATGATCACAGATATTCAAACCGCACTGCCAAAAACCGTCGGTGTTGGGTATAAACCCCAACATTACACAAACATCCTAACGCATCCCCCCTCGCTAGGATGGCTAGAGGTTCACGCGGAAAACTATCTGGGATCAGGGGGGCGCCCAATTGCGCAGTTGCGCACATTACGCGAACAATTCGCGTTTTCTGTGCATGGGGTTGGCCTGTCCATTGGGTCGGAACAGGGCATTGACCCTAATCATCTCTCTGCGGTTAAAGAGTTATGCGATTGGCTTAACCCTGCACAGTTTTCTGAACACCTTGCCTGGTCCACGCATGAGGTGGGGTTTTTGAATGATCTGCTGCCCCTACCCTATGATACGGCCACGTTAAATCGTGTGGTTGCGCACATTGATTTGGTGCAAACCACATTAGGGCGTCAGATGCTGCTGGAAAATCCATCAAGCTATTTGGGATTTCAGCATAGCACCTATGATGAATGTGAATTTTTAACTGAAATTGCAAATCGCACGGGTTGTGGTTTGTTGCTGGACATTAACAATGTCTTTGTATCCTGTGAAAACATGGATTGGGACATTGAACGTTATTTAGATGCCTAACCCGTGCATTTGATTGGCGAACTACATTTGGGCGGCCATGATGAAGAGATTAGCGAAGCTGGTCAAAAACTGTTGATCGACACGCATGGCGCGCCTGTGATTGACCCTGTGTGGGAGTTATATCAAGGAGTCATCGCCAAAACGGGCCCTTTGCCCACCCTCATTGAATGGGACACCGATGTTCCCGAATGGGATACACTTTATCACGATGTGACACGGGCCGCTCAGATTATGACACCACAAAGGGCCGTGGCATGAACCAAAATGCCTTTACACGCGCCCTACTGCGCCCCGATCTGCCCACGC
>JAKMGV010000167.1 GCA_022424725.1 Paracoccaceae bacterium | reverse complement strand
CATCCAGACGGACCCAGAACCGACATCAGTTCACCGCTTTTCAGATGTAGGTTTACGTTCTTTAACGCCTGCACTGATCCGCCATTTGGCAAATCAAAGCGCATCGAAAGATTGTTAATATTCAATCCATGATCAGTGGTCATAAGGGACGCTCAAATTTTAAAAGGTAGGTATAGAAAAGGCCGCGGGAGGTGCCCCGCGGCCTGATTATATGGTCAGATTAGTTGCCTGCAGCAGCCAATGGACCTGTGTTCACGTTGCCAGCGTAGCTGTCCAGTGCTGAGTCGATGCTTCCCGCGTTCACGAATACGTCAGCGACGCCTTTCATGAAGCCTTGTGCACCGCCATCAAGCCATTTTTCTGATAGCTGATCTTCAACTGATGGGAACACGAATGTTGACATTGTCGCCACTGTGTCTTCTTCAGACATACCAGAATCTTTTGCAATCGCTGGAACCATTGCTGCTGCGCTGTCACCGCCTTTGTTCCACATTGCGTTCGCGTCTGCCGTGACTTTCAAGAAGGCTGAAACAAGATCGCTGTTTTCTGCAACAAAGTTTGCTGGCGCAGAAGTGACGTCAAACACCAAAATGCCCAACTCTTCTTTCTCAGCGCCTGTCAACAGAACGTTACCGTGCTCTTTCATACGGCGAAGTGCACCACCCCAACCGCATGACATGTCAACTGAACCCTGTGCCAGTGCTGCTGCACCTTCTGCAGGCGCCATGTCCACAACCTCTAGGCTGCCAACATCAACACCAAAGTGGCTCATCTGCTTCAGGAAGCCGTAGTGTGCCGCTGTACCTAGTGGAACAGCAACTTTTTTACCGGCCAATTCGCCTGCGCTGTCTTTGTCAATTTCAAGACCAGATGAAACAACACAGTTGTCATTGTCTGAGTATGAAACTGCAACGTCTAGGATTTGAAGGTCCTGACCGGCTGATGCAGCAACAACGAAAGGTGGAACACCCTGGCTGACAGAAATTTGTACGTCGCCTGAGGCCATCGCCGCACTCATCGCTGTACCAGTGTCAAAGCTTACCCAGTTTACTTTGACACCCATTTCTTCGTCGTATGTGCCCATTTGCTTGGCGTATTCAAATGGCATTGGCCATTCCAAGAAGTAACCTACAGTGATTTCACCGTGGCCACCCGCCATTGCGGCTTGTGCGCTTGCTACCAAGGCAACTGCTGCGCTTGTTTTAAGTAGTGATTTCGTGAATTTCATCATCAATCTCCCTGTTTTCGACGCGCATCGCGCGCCTTGATGAAGCCATAACATACATTACATCGACGCATGTTTACGGTATGATCCGACCCGATTGCGTGCATAAGATCAATCCCTTTTTTAAGGTTTCTGACGCGAAACTCCCGCTTCACATCGATCAACGTACGCTAGGCCTGTGGCGGAACCATTCCACACAGACCCCATTTGAGGCAATCAATCGTTTGAATTGGACCTATAGGTGTGAAAATTCTGGCCCTATAATTTCCAGCGCTTTGAAATCAGAACTATAAAATCTTATTGGCGCGCCCTGCGCGGATTCTGGAGGCTGATACAATGAATACCTTGTTACGTGAAAATGACCTATCCCATGTGATTGAGGCGGACCGCGCACATGTGTGGCACCACCTGTTGCAGCACAAGCCACTGGAAACCGGTGAACCTCGCATCATCGTCGAGGGTAAAGGCATGCGCGTGTGGGACCAGAAAGGGAAAGAGCACATTGACGCTGTTTCAGGTGGCGTATGGACTGTGAATGTTGGCTACGGACGCGAGCGCATCGCAAACGCGGTACGCGATCAATTGATCAAGATGAACTATTTCGCTGGTGCCGCGGGGTCTATTCCAGGCGCAATCTTTGCCGAGAAACTGATCGAAAAGATGCCAGGGATGAGCCGCGTGTATTACTGTAACTCGGGTTCTGAGGCGAACGAAAAAGCGTTTAAAATGATCCGCCAAATCGCCCACAAACGCTATGGCGGCAAAAAGCACAAAATTCTATATCGCGAACGTGATTACCACGGAACAACAATCGCAACTTTATCTGCGGGCGGACAGGACGAGCGTAATGCACAATACGGCCCATTTACGCCTGGGTTCGTTCGTGTACCACATTGCTTGGAATATCGTGCGCAGTGGGATCTAAGCGGTGAAGAATATGGGCGCCGCGCAGCGGACGCCATTGAAGAAGTCATTCTTGCCGAAGGTCCAGATACAGTTGGCGGTTTGTGCCTTGAACCTGTAACTGCAGGTGGCGGCGTCATCACCCCGCCCGAAGGATATTGGGAGCGCGTGCAAGAAATCTGCAAAAAATACGATATCCTATTGCACATCGATGAAGTTGTGTGTGGTGTTGGTCGGACAGGTACATGGTTTGGGTACCAAAACTATGGCATCAAACCTGACATGGTGACCATGGCCAAAGGTGTTGCATCAGGTTATGCCGCGATCGCATGTTTGGTTACATCAGAGGATGTGTTTGAATTGTTTAAGGACGACGCAAGCGATCCAATGAACTATTTCCGCGACATCTCTACATTTGGCGGATGTACAGCAGGTCCCGCGGCGGCGATTGAAAACATGGCCATCATCGAAGAAGAAGGCCTGTTGGATAACACTCTGAAAATGGGTGAACGCATGATCGACAATTTAAACGCTCTATCGGAAAAACACGCCGTAATTGGTCAAGTGCGTGGCAAGGGCCTGTTCTGTGGTGCCGAATTGGTTGCAGATCGCGCAACAAAAGACCCGGTAGACGAAAAACTGGTCCAAGCTGTTGTGGGAGATTGCGCCGCACAAGGCGTGTTGATCGGTGCAACCAACCGTTCAATTCCCGGGCACAATAATACGCTGTGTTTCAGCCCAGCATTGATCGCGACACCAGATGACATCGACGAAATCACCGATGCCGTAGATCGTTCACTGACCAAGGTGTTCGGCTGATCAAATCCTGGCCGAACTAAGATGTTCATGGTATTTGCGCGGCACTTCGGAGAGATTCCGAAAACCACACAGCCGCGCAGCCTCTAAAATCGTTCTTGTATCCTGCTCCAGCGGTTGCAGGATACTTGGAACCACGGTTTTACCGATTGGGTTTGCCGAACTCATCACCAAACACCGCTCAGATAAAAACCCATGCGTCGGCCATGTTCGGGTGCCGAAATGATCTATGCCAATTACAGTGTTTGGAATACGTGTGGCATACAGGAACGAAATTGATTCCGAAGAATTTAACAACAAACCACGATATTCGCGCACCTTCATAGGCGTCAGGTCAGATCGTTTCATGCCCCGCGCAATCGGGTCAAATCCACGCATAACCTGTGCACCGTCTTTGTTGAAAAACCGCACCATCCCAATCCAATAACCATCACGCCACATAAAGGATGGGCGGATCATCAGATGCAGGCCATCAGGTACGATTTCACGATTTACGTTTTCCTCATTAACCGAGTAATCGCGACCAAAAAATGCATAATCAAATGGCCCCGACATACCGCGTACATCACCTGGGCTTTGATCCCGTTTTTCGGCCTCAAGCTCGGCCAACGGCTCTAAAAGAATACGCGCGTTCACGGAAAAGTGATCACAAATACGCTTCATCAAACCTGATTTTGGGAAACTTTCGCCATTCAATATGCGATTCATCTGCACACGATTGACGCCCAGATGATCTGCAACCTCTGCGATCGTGCCGGTTCTCTTGCACAATTCGCGCAAGTTGCGCCCAAAAATTTGATGGACGGATATTTCTTGGTCGCTGCTAGTCAACGAAAATCATTGCCTTTCTTCGCAGTACATTCCTACTGAGCACACGCATAACGTGCACTCAACTCTGGCGGCTGATACATATGCTGACAAAGCCTGTACATAATGTATCACGAAAAACGAGACAAAAGTCTATAATTTTGACACTTAAGTATATTTTAAAGGAATGTGCAACAGTCACAATTTAGCCGCCCAAAGCAGGCCAAACCTATTGAAAATATTACATTTCTTACTGTGAAGCGGAAGAAATATACAATTAAAAATATTGTATACAATCTCAATTTGATGATCTCAGCAACGGAATATAATGCCAGTTTACCATCCGCAATAGATCCAGTATGATAAGGTATGGCGATACCTGTCGAAAGTTTTATCCTTCATCCACAGCAAAGTGGCACCCTGCAAGCGCGGTTACAACAAACCATTGCGCAAGGCATTCTGTCTGGCCAATTCCGCAAAGGTGAAAAGCTCCCATCGACACGCAAACTTGCTTCTCATTTGGGCATTAGCCGCATAACAGTGACACTGGCATATACCGAACTATTGGCCAGCGATTATCTGATGTCAAAGGATAGATCAGG